>JABXKB010000187.1 GCA_013375485.1 Promethearchaeota archaeon
AATAAGTATTTTCTTCAAAACATTACCAACCATTCGATTGTCTCAATAATTGGTCTCGCTAAAAATGTCTCAAAAATTAATTCTGTTTGATTAAATAATGTTCATACTTTATTTTGAATGTATTTATATAAGTGCTGTAATTATTGTTCATGATTATAATGGCTTAAATAATGAAATAGCTTTTACTAGATTAATTGATCTTTTAAAATATCTTAAAGAATTTATGGGGGGTGTTAAAGAATGGTTAAAAAAAAACTACTATTACTTTTCCTTTAATATCTAATTAAAATAGTGAGATCTTCAACTTTTTTCTATGATCGAAAAGATTTAATTACTTAGACCCTTACTTTTGAAACATGGATGCTGAAAACTCTAATTTTTATAATTTTGTTATAGTTGGTGCCGGACCTGCTGGATTAACAGCGGGAATTACAGCAGCAAGACTTGGATTCACATCAATAATTTTAGAAAAAGGAAAACATGCTGGGCCAAAACCACGCGGCGAAAGCATTGCTCATATGCCAATCGTTGATGCGATATTGGGAGAAGGATTTTTACCTTCTATAGGTTTTAAATCGAACGGTGGGAGGGTATGGCACTCACCTAATGATTTAAAGATTACTACTACATACAGTAGACATGATCATTATTTCTTTGAATGGAGAAGATTTATTGATCGATTCATTGAAGTTGCGAACGATTTAGGAGTAAAAATATTGTTTAACTCCACTGTTATTGAACCAATTGAGAAGCATGGAATAACGATCGGCGTGAAGTATAAAAATATGGATGGTCAAATTCAAGAAGTAATAGGTAATACTGTATTGGATTGTAGCGGGTTTGAAGGCGTTATTGGCAAAAGATATGAAATAGATTATACAAAAATGAATTGTCCGATAATAAAATGCCTTATTAGTAACGCAAACTATGATATTAAAGAAAATCCTGACTTAGAATTCTATTTTATAGGAAATGGAGATCTAAATTACTCACTTGACTTTCCCCCTTGCGTGGCATACTTCTTTCCTTTAGAAAATAGAAGAGCTGAAGTAGGATTAATGCTAAGGATGGCACAAGTTCCCAATATGAAAACAGTGAAGATACCCGATAATGAGGAGATCTTAAGAGTTTGGAATGAAATAAAAGAAAATTATCCGGGATATAATGTGTTTTTTAAGAATTGTAAAATCGATTATGAAGAAATTACTTCTTTACCTAATGCGAAAATGGCTGAAAAGTTCGTTCCTAATCCTGGAGTGGTAATATTGGGAGATAGCGCGGGATTTATAAACCCTTTTGGATCTTCCGGACTCTATTATTCTATGGAAATGGCAAAATTTTGGGTTAGTATGATTACTCAAGATTTAGAGACCTTAATAAACCTTAACAAATCTGGGGTAGAGATCAACGAAAGCTTATGGACTTTCAATAAAATTGAGAACTACACGATAAAGTTTGAAGAACAACAAGTATATAAGGAAGTAAAAAATATGTACAACCTAATTGGCGCTTTTGAATATAAAATATTTAACCGGTTACGCACATCCGAAAAAATTAATAAGAAATGGGATTATATTGCTTCCCTTTTAAATCAAGCTTAATCGAGCAAATTTAACAACTACAGTAATTAATAATGAAATAATTAGGCATTGAGCTAAAGATTTTTTAAAAGAGAATCTGTATTATTTTATAGAGTAGAATTATAAAAATTTTAGTTATCAAATTGACCAATAATTTTAACAAAACTAAAGAATGGCTGAGTTTAGCATTCAGTAATATAGAAAGAGTAATCAGAAATTATCAAATCAATGATTATTCTGAATGCGTCTCCAAAATTCAATTATCAATAGAACAACTCCAAAAAGCATTAATTCTTCTTTTAGGATTACAATTTCGCAAAATTCATGATCCTTCAAGAATATTAGATTCAATTATTAATAACAATAGTCTTGAAATTAATATAGAAATTCTTGACAAGATAAAAGAAGTAGCATTTTTAGCAAAAAACATTGAAGGAGAAGGAACTACCACTCGATACGGGACAATAGAGGAGGGTAAGTTAATCTCTCCAGAAGATAAATATGATAAATTAGAAGCGGATAAATTTTTAAAAGATTTAAAAGAAATTTTAATAAATTTGAAAGAAATATTTAAAGAAACTTCAAATCTAAAACAAGATCTACCATTATTTACAAAATTTATAAAAGAATGTGAGGATTTATTGATAGAATGAATCAAACTGAGAATATAGATTTAGCTTTCATAAAAATAGATTATTTTAAAAACAAATTAAGAAAATACCTACAATTTATTTTTGAGTTAAACTTAAAAATAAGAGCAATATTACTTTTTGGGTCTGTTGCTACAGGAAAGGCACGTGATGATAATGAACATTCAAGTGATATCGACTTATTTATAATATCTGATGATATAACTGTTGATCTTCTTAAGAGGAGTCAATGGGTGGTAAATTTAACTAGACCTGTTTGTTCAGGCATTCAAGCACTCTGGAGAACTTCAAAAGAAATGGAAAGCTATGTAGATTCCAAATATTATTTAATTTTAGACGCACTTGATGAAGGTCAGATTCTCTACGATCCAGATAATTTTCTTCGCAAATTAAAGGAAAGAACGTTTAAAGAATTAAAAGAAAAAGGCGTCATTAAAACGGAGCTCTATTGGCAGTGGCCTATAAAAAAATTCGGGGATAAAATTGAATATTAATATTATTTAAAATTTATTTAATTAAGATTTATTTCTCTTATTAACAAAAACTCATTATATTGCGAGAAAATGGACTTCATGACTAATTTTTTGAATGAAATCAAAAAGTGTAAAATTATTTCAATTATTGGTCTCGCGAAAAATGTCAGTAAAACCACTACATTAAATTATATAATAAAGAATTTAGAAGGTTATAAACTCGGTCTAACATCTATAGGAAGAGATGGGGAGAAATATGATGTAATTACACATTTACCGAAACCTCGAATATTTATTAAAAAGGATACTATTGTAGCAACGGCTAAACAGAGTTTTGAAGCTAGTGAAGTCAAAATGGAAATACTAAAGAAAACAGAATATAACACTCCATTAGGAGAAATTTTAATCCTAAAGGTATTGAGTGATGGTCTGATTGAATTAGCAGGACCATCAATAAACAAATATTTACAAGAAATATGTTTAGAATTAAAAAATTTAGGATGTGATTTGATATTAATCGATGGTGCCTTTGATAGGAGATCATATGCAACACCTATTATCTCTGATGCTACAATCCTTTCTACAGGAGCATCAGTGTCAGAAGATATGCAAAATGTCATCAATTTAACAGTTCATACAATCGAATTATTAAATTTAGAAAGTGAAGGAGATCCCCAAATAATAGAAATCGCACAAGAGATTTTAAAAAAATCAAAAGTAGGAATAATAGATAATAAAAACTCAATTAAATTATTAGACGTTATAACTCCGTTAGATTCAGCTAGAGATATTGCCAATAAACTTGATGAAAATTCAAAATATATAGTAATAAAAGGAGCACTCACCGATAAATCAATAGAAGACTTAATGAGTTTTACTGATAAATATAAAGAATTAACATTTTTAGTGGAAGATTCTACCAAACTGTTTTTAACAAAAAGAATAATGAAGAAATTCCAAAAAAAAGGTGGAATTCTAAAAGTTTTAAACCCTATAAAAATCATAGCGGTTACTATAAACCCAACTTCTCCATTAGGATATAAATTCGAAAAGAACACCTTTTTGGATTTAATGAAAAAAAATCTTGATGTTCCCGTATTCGATCTTGGAAAAGATAATTAAATTATCATAAAAATTTGAAATGTAATATAAAAAATTGAAAAAGTGAAAATATGACAGAAATTAGAAAGCAGTTAGAGAGTAAATTGAATTTAAATTTTTCAATAGTGAGTAAAGCTAGAGAAGCAGCGAAAAAAATCGCATTTGAGACTCAAAAATTTATTGATCAACATACCACTACAACGATCGAAAGAACGGTTTGTAGATTGCTAGGAATAGATAATGTTGATGAATTTGATGTACCTCTACCTAACATTGTCGTAAATAATATTAAAAAGGGAAATCGCCTTGGAATTGGGACTGCTATTAATATTGGCAATGCAATTTTACATACAAATCTTTCATCTCAAGAGATTGCAGAAAAAATTGCTAAAGATGAATTAAATTTAACAGAATTGCCATTAAAGGATCTTTCTGAAATTAGGGCAACTATTAATCTCATTGCTCAAGAAACTTTAGTAAAAATATCTCAAAATAGGAAGAAGAGAGATGAATTACTTCAAAAATATGGTGATAAAGAGGGACCATTGATATACGTTATTGTGGCTACAGGAAATATCTATGAAGATATTATTCAAGCTCAAGCAGCAGCAAGACAAGGAGCTGATGTAATTGCAGTTATTAGATCTACAGTACAAAGTCTACTCGATTATGTGCCTTATGGTGCAACAACTGAAGGATTTGGTGGAACTTATGCTACTCAAGAAAATTTTAGACTAATGAGAAAGGCTTTAGATGATGTGAGTGAAGAATTAGATAGATATATAAGACTAACTAATTATTGTTCCGGTTTATGTATGCCAGAAATTGCGGCTATGGGTGCTTTTGAAAGGCTTGATATGATGCTAAACGATGCTCTTTATGGTATTTTATTCCGTGATATAAATATGAAAAGAACTATTATTGACCAGTATTTTTCTAGAATGATAAATGCTTATGCTGGTGTAATTATCAATACTGGAGAAGACAATTACTTAACTACAGCTGATGCCTATGAAGCAGCTCACACAGTTCTTGCTTCTGAATTTATTAATGAGCAATTTGCATTACTTGCGGGATTAAAAGAAGAACAGATGGGATTAGGTCATGCATTTGAAATGAATCCTGATTTAGAGAATGGTTTTTTATACGAACTCGCTCAAGCTCAAATGGTACGAGAGATATTTCCAAAGGCTCCTTTAAAATATATGCCTCCAACCAAGTTTATGACTGGAAATATATTCAAAGGGCATATTCAAGATACCTTATTTAATATGATTACTGTAATGACAAATCAAAGAATTCATCTCCTTGGTATGCTAACAGAGGCAATCCATACTCCTTTCATGTCTGATAGAGCTTTATCTATTGAAAATGCGCGCTATATATTCAACAATATGAAGTCTATTAGTGAAGAAATAGTATTTAAGAAAGGGGGATTAATGGAAAAACGAGTTGACGAAGTTCTTAATAAAGCTTATGATTTATTAAAAGAAATCGAAAAACAAGGGTTATTTAAAACTATTGAAAAAGGAATCTTTGCTAGCATTAAAAGACCAATAGACGGAGGTAAAGGATTAGATGGTGTATTTAAGAAAGAGAAAACCTATTTTAATCCCTTTATTGAACTTATGATTAAAGAATTAACAAAAGGAGGGAATTAAAATGGGAGGAGGTCCATATTCAACAGAAAAGGAAGGTTTTGATAAGAATCTTGATTTAACAAGAATCAAACCTTATGGAGACACAATGAACGATGGAAAAGTACAATTAAGTTTTACGCTTCCTATAGAACATGATGAAAAAGCAATTGAAGCCGCTAAAGAACTCGCAGAAAAAATGGGGTTAAAGGATCCTGAAGTAGCATATCATACGGCATTAGATAAAGGATTCACATATTTTGTAGTTTATGGAAATTCAATTCATACAATCGATTACACTAAAATTAAAGTAGAAACTGTAGAAGTAGACGTTATGACTAAAGACGAAATTAATAATTATATAAGAGAAAAGATAGGGTGTAAGTTGGTTATCCTTGGAGCGTCTACAGGAACAGATGCACATACTGTAGGAATTGATGCAATTATAAATATGAAAGGTTTTGCTGGTCATTATGGTCTTGAACATTATGAAATGATTGAAGCTTTTAACTTAGGAAGTCAAGTAACAAATGAAGAATTTGTTAAAAAAGCAATACAACTTAAAGCTGATGTCTTACTTGTTTCGCAAACAGTCACACAGAAAGATATTCATGTAAAAAACCTTACTCAACTAGTTGATCTCTTAGAAGCTGAAGGAATAAGAGATCAAATTATTTTAATTTGTGGTGGAGCTAGAATAAATAATGAATTAGCGAAGGAATTAGGATATGACGCGGGATTTGGACCAGGAACTTATGCTGAAATAGTAGCATCTTTTTTTATAAGGGAACTTGTTAATAGAAAGTCTGTTTAGAAAATTATATTCTCAGAAATATATTAGGGGGTTTACTTGTATAATATTTTTTTTAAAAAATTATTTAGTAAACTCTTTCATTACCATATGAGTATTAGAAGCTGTAATTCCATCAATCATGTCTATTTTATTTGCGAATATTTCATATAACTCTTCAGGTGTGTTTACTATAATTTCAGCTAAAACATCATAATCTCCTGTTAATGACATCACCTTTGTGATTTGGGGAATTTTTTTCAGCTCTTCAATTACAAGCTTTATTACATTATTCCCTAATTTCACTAACATAATTGCTTTTATTGTCATATTTTTTGGTTTTTTTTTTGGTTAAGTCGGGGTCTTTTCAATTTTATTAATAAATAATATTTCAATATCTCTAATCTCATTTAAAGGTTTTAATCTTGTATTTATAAGATTATAAAAATCTTTAATGGAACCCATTTTTATATGTAAAAACAAATCATGAGTTCCAACTAAAGCATTTGTAGACATAATCCCATAATTTTTAAAAATGTGTAAAGCAATTCTATTAATTGAACCTTTCTTCAATTTTAATAGTAGAATTGCTTGGACTAGATTCTTTACTTCATGAGAATATCTAAAAACGAACGTAAAAACTAGTAAAAATATAATAACAATCAATAATTCATAAGGAAAATACTCATTTACAAAAATTACTGAAAATATAATCGAACCCATAGGATCTATTAAATTTAAAATACTATTCCATTGACTATAAGTTAAATTCTCGGATTTCCAATTAACATTGGCAATAAAAATCAAGAGATATGGAATTATTGTGGAAAAAATAATTAAAAAAATAATCTCCCACCTACCTAAAATCAAGAAAATTTCCTTAAACTGAGTAAAAAATGTTGTTATCTCATAGGTTAAATCAGTTTCTACTGGTAAGATATATATGATTAATGAAAGAGGAATTATACAAATTACCCCTATTAAAAAAGAAAATGACATTTTAATGAGAAATCGTGGTATTTTGTAATTCTTATTTTGGTTAATAATTTTGATTTCTTCCATTGAATATGCATCTCTGTTGATAATTATATAGAGAAACGAAATTAATATGCTAAAAATTAACAAATAGATTATACCATTTAGCATAATTGGTCTTCCTTCTAACGCTGCTCCTGTGGTTCCTACAAATATCAAGATAATAATTGAAAATAATAAAATTACTATATATAATACTTTAAAAATCCCAAATTTTTCAAAACTCACACCTTTTTCATAAAAAGCAATAAAAATTACACTTAAAAGAAATCCTATCATCGTAAACGTAATTGAGGTTGTCTTTAAGGTTAAAAAGAAAAATACAATATTAAGAATTACACCAAAAAAACCTAAATAAAAGTAATATGAGATATTTTTGATGTCAAAAAATCTTCTATTTTTATGTAATATATTTTTAAATAGAAATCTAAGAGATATGGATTCATTGTGAGATCTTCTATTATTAATTATTACTAAGATCACAGCTAGAATAAATAACACAATTCCAGAAATCAGAAATCTTAAAAAAATTACCATAATAATGGAAACGTCCAAAAATAAATCGTCTACAATTACTGGTATAAAACTCCATAGTAAATTTGCCAAAATTAAATTAATAATAAACTTGTTTTGCATTATTTCAACCTGAAATTGTGAAGCCACTAAATGCGTTTTATAGTTAGATATCTTTGATTAGTAAACTTTAATAATTTTTTATATCTGCCTTTACTTTAAAATTAAATTAATTCACTCATTTTTTTCCAAATCCCATTCTCTTCCCAAACTTAAAAGCAGAACATCTAAACTTTTAATATATCTGTTCATATTATTAAGTAATATTTTAGAAAAAGAAAGAAATGTGAAAAAATATACCAACTTCAGAAGAATTTATTGAAATGGATAATAAATATTGCGCCCATAATTATCACCCGATTCCCGTCGTAATTTCACGAGCAAAAGGAGTTTGGGTTTATGACCCAGAAGGTAAGAAATATTTAGATTGTTTGTCAGCGTATTCAAGTCAGAATGCAGGTCATTGTCATCCCGAAATCGTTGCAACGCTAAAAGAACAGGCAAGTATTGTAACACTAACTTCTCGTGCGTTTCATAATGATATGATGGGATCTTTCTTAAAAATGCTAGCAGAAGTTGTTGGGCCACATATAAATGACCCAACAAACTCTGGCATAATGTCTCTTCCTATGAATACGGGGACAGAAGCAGTTTCTACGGGTTTAAAGGTAGCACGAGCTTGGGGTTATATTAAGAAAAAGATTCCAAAAAATGAAGCTAAAATAATTGTGTGCCGAAACAATTTTCACGGAAGAACCATCACCATTGTGGGTTTTAGTTCAGATATTTCAGCAGCTCGATACTATGGTAATTTTGGACCTTATACTCCTGGTTTTATTATTATTCCCTATGGAGATGCTGAAGAATTAGAAAATACAATATTAGAAACGGGTCCTGAAAAAGTAGCTGCTTTTTTAGTTGAGCCTATACAAGGAGAGGCTGGTGTAAATGTCCCTCCAGAAGGATATTTAAAAAAAATAAGAGAAATATGTTCCAAATATAATGTTTTAATGGTTCTAGATGAAATCCAGACCGGATTTGGAAGAACAGGTGAATTCTTTGCATGTGATCATGAAGATGTGAAACCAGATATGCTATTACTTGGTAAAGCTCTTGGAGGTGGTGTGTATCCTGTTTCTGCGTGTGTAAGTACACAAGAGATCATTGGTCCAGATGTAATCACTCCAGGAACTCATGGAAGTACTTTTGGGGGAAATCCTTTAGCTGCGGCTATTGGTATGAAATCAATTGATATCCATTTACGTGAGAATCTTGCTGAGCGAGCTAAAGAAATGGG
>JABXKB010000188.1 GCA_013375485.1 Promethearchaeota archaeon
ATCTTTATAGTTTCTTTTCCTATATGGTTTACTAATAGTAGTGCCAATCCTCCCTTAGATAACCTATTAGATTTTTACGGAATTACTTTATGGCTCGGGGTAATAATTTGGTTAATAGGATTCTTATTTGAAACTTTTGGGGATAATCAATTATATAAATTCAAACAAGATCCGAATAATAAAGGAAAGGTTTTGGATAAAGGGTTATGGAAGTATACTCAACATCCTAATTATTTCGGAGAAGTAACTCAATGGTGGGGAATCTATGTCATTACTCTTGCTGTACCCTTTGGATTCATTTCAATTGTTGGCCCAATATTCATTACATATATGATAATCAAAGTATCAGGTATTAGGTTATTAGATAAACACTATGAAGGCGATGATGAATATACAAGCTATAAGAAGAGAACTAGGCTATTTTTTCCTTGGTTTCCAAAAAAGAGTAAATAAAAACTTAAATTTTTTTTATTAATTTTTTTCCACTTATCCTATGATTTTTAATCTGAAAATTTTTAAATAGTCAAAAGTATATAAAAAAGAAACAAAAAAAAAGCCTTGAATATAGAAACTTATAACATCTATGTGAAGAATAGTGGACTCAACAAGATCAGATCGAACTGAAAATTCTGAAAATAATATTATTAAAGAAGAAATTAATCTACAGTTGCATATATGGCTACCCTTGTTTTATGTTATTTACTTTTGTTCTTTTTTAATACCAGGCATTCTTTTCATGTTGTATATAATGTTACTTTATTTACCATATTTTTTAGAAATTAGAAGTTTTATTAATCTCTTCACTAACGTAACTCCTCTCATTGCTTCCATATCAATGCCATTTGTAATTATAATATGTTATTTAATACATTTGTTTATTGTTGCTCTAATAACTCGTTGGTTTTATCAATTCTCAGAAAAAAGATCTCCTTCTAAATCAGGAATTATCCCGAGAAATATACCCAGTAAGACTTTAGATCATTATCATTTTCGTAGTTTTATTATAAAATATCCCAAAAATGCTTTTTCACGAGGACCTTTTCCTTGGTTATTAAAATGGATGTTTAATTTTGTTGGTACTAACAAAATTGGGAAAGGAACTGTTATTGAAGAACAACTTGCGGGAGATAGATTTGTAGAAATTGGAAAAAATTCTTATTTAGGCACAAATCCAGGTATTAGTTCACATGCCGTAGATGGTATTTTTGGTAATATTTCTTTTGCAAAAGTAAAAATCGGAAATAATGTTACATCTGGAGGATTTAATTGTTATGCTCCTGGAGTCGAAATAGGAGATAATGCTTGGTGGTTACCTATGACTGGTGCAACAAAATATAATATTTTAAAAGGAGATAACTACTATTTTGGTACACCACTCAGAAAAATCTTTAAAAAAAGACTTATGGAATATTTACAAGTTACTGAAGAAGATCTACAAAGAGCAGAAAATCTCAATAAGGAATCAGAGCAATTAAAAATAAGAAAAAATAAGGAACAATTAGAATGAATCAAAAATCAGAAATTCCAAAGAAAAATATAGTAAATCACCAAATTGATAATAAACATAATTATACTATTGATTTTGTAACAAGTAGTGCGATTAGTAAAATTGGTTATAAATTCCTTGCTTTATATATACCAATTTTATGGTTTTCTGGATATATGACCGTTGCTGTATTTTTCGACGTATCACGATATATTCCATGGTATATAAATATGTTCTTACTCCCAGTGTGGTTATTCATTTTATATTTTATTTTCATATTTGGTATCGCGATTTTTACTAAAGCTTTCCTTCTAATAATAAACATGGTGCATAAGCCAAAAGAGGGAATATTTAGAGCGGAAGAAGGTGATATGGATTATGAGTTTTGGAGAGTAAGGGTAGAGTTAAAGAAGCTAGTGTTTTGGTTTATGAGTAATGGACCAATTCCTTGGGTTGTTATGTGGGGATTCAGGTGGTTTGGTATAAAAATTGATTTTTCAAGTCATGCACAAGATGCTTGGTTGGATGGAGGATTTATTCAGTTTGGACGAAATGTTACCGTAGGACAGGGTGCGGTTGTTATGAGCTCAATGGTAATAGGAAAATATCTGATAATTAAAAAAGTAGTATTAGGAGACTATAGTGTTGTAGGTGGTGTTTCAAATGTTTCTCCCGGTACCATTATGGGAAAAGAATCTATAATTGGTGCATTTTCTGGTACTATCCCTAATCAAGTTATAGACCACGGATGGATTTATTTAGGACCCTACGCTGTAAGAAAATTTAAACCTAATAAATATGCTGAACAACGGCGTGATATAATTTATAAAAAAGATGTAGATAAAGAAATTAAGTATCAAGTTAAACAAGAAGTTAATATAGATGAAGAAAAGAAAGATTTATTAAATAATCATAAAGAGGAGTAAAACAATATGTCAGTACCTTCAAGTTTAAAAGTTGGTCCAAACACTACCCTTCTATTAGTCAAGAAAAGATACTTATTTTTTTATTTTTTTCTTATCTGGATTAGTATTTTCTCAATTCAATTTGAATTTTGGTTATTTTGGAAACTCTATGACCCAAAGTTTATCCATTTCTTAGTATTTCTACCACTTCTAATTTTTATAATGTATTTAACATCTATTGCTGTATCTTTAATTTTTGCTAAAATATTTCTAACCGTAGTCAATCTGTTTCACAAACCACGAGAAGGTATTTTTTTAAGACATAAATCAGATAAAGACTATCGATATTGGTGCCTAAGGAGTGTAATAAAAAAATGGCCATTATGGATATCTCATAAATTTCCTTTTCCTTTTATGAATAATATATGTTTAAAAATGTTTGGGATAAGAACAAAATATTCTAATTCGCTTTTTGAAGGTTTTGTTGATACTGAATTTATTGAATTCGGAAAAAATATAGTAATTGGACAAGGTGCTATTGTCCAATCAGCAGTTATAATTGGAAATTTATTTATTATAAGAAAAACCATTATAGAAGACAATGTTTTAATTGGAGCTCAAAGTGTAGTTATGCCTGGAACTCATATGAAGAAGAATTCAATTTTAGGAGCTCATTCTCTAATTACAATTGGGCAAGAAATAGAAGAAAATTGGATATACTTAGGAGCCCCAGCAAAGAAATTCAAAGAGAATGTATTTATTGAAGATGGTTTAGAAAGTATAATTGAAAAGTATTTTAAAGAAAGATTAATATCAGAAATAAGAACTGATGATTTATATATTGTACGAAGAGATAAAGATATTAAAATTGAATGATATAAGTTTAATGTTATATTCTTAAGAAATTAACTATAATATTGATAAAACATGAAAGTTGGTTATATTCAAACTTCTCCTATTTTTAATAAGAAAGAAAAGAATTTTGATCAAATTAATGATTTAGTCTCTGAAATTAAAGCAGATTTACTTGTATTACCTGAATTATTTGCAACTGGTTATACATTTATTTCAAAGAAAGAAGCAGATTCTTTAGCTGAAGAATTAGATGGGCAGACAGCTCAATTTTTAATTAATTTATCGAAAAAGACTAAAGCTACCATTGTTGGAGGGTTTATTGAAAAAAATAAAAATACACTTTATAATTCTGCTATGATTGTTTTTGGCTCAAAAGTATTAGGAGTGTATAGAAAACTTCATCTATATTATAAAGAAAAATTATGGTTTTCTCCTGGAAATAAACCACCTGAAGTATATAAGGTTAATGATGTAAATATAGGAATAATGATATGTTTTGATTGGATATTTCCAGAGACTGCTCGTTCACTTGCTCTACTTGGAGCAGACATAATAACTCATCCCGCTAATTTAGTATTACCATACTGTCAAGATGCGATGGTAACAAGATGTTTAGAAAATCGAGTATTTGCAATAACTTCAAATAGAATAGGTGAAGAAAAACGAGGAACAGATCATTTTAAATTTACTGGTAAAAGTCAAATAACCTCTTATAAAGGAGAGATTTTATCTTCAGCCCCAGAAGCGAAAGAATTTTTAGATTTTGTTGATATTGATGTTAATAGAGCAAGAGATAAAAATCTTAATGAATATAATAATTTATTTGAAGAAAGACGTATAAATTTTTACAAAAATACTTAAAAATTAAAAACAAGCTTTTTTTATGAAAATAGGATATCCTTGTATAAATTTAACAGTAAATTGTAGAACTAGTAAAACATTTCGCTTAAAAAATTATTCAGAAGAAAGACTTATAGAAACTATTGAAAATAATTTAAATTGCCTAGCAAAAATATTAGAATTTAACTATAATAATAATATATTCTTTTTTAGAATTACTTCGGATTTGATACCTTTTGCTTCTCATTCAATCATGAAATTTGGCTGGCAGGAACATTTTAAATCTAAATTTAAGGAAATTGGTGCTTATTTAAAAAAGAACTCAATGCGAATCACGATGCATCCTGGGCAATACACTGTTCTTAACTCTAAAAATGATAAAGTGGTTCAAAATAGTATAAAAGGATTGAATTACCATGCTGACGTTTTAGATTTATTGGGGTTAGATCCAAATGCGAAAATAATCACCCACGTGGGAGGAGTATATGGTGATAAGAAAAATAGCATTAAAAGATTTATAGAACGATATGAAAAACTCAATGAACATATAAAAAAACACCATGTTATTGAAAATGATGATAAATATTATCAGCTAAAAGATTGCTTATTAATAAATGAATCTACAGAAATACCAATTGTTCTAGACTCATATCATCATTACTGTCTCAATCAAGGAGAATCTTTAGAAAAAGCTATAGAGCTTATTACTAAAACATGGAAAACAAGAGATGGATTGCCAATTTTGCATTACAGCTCTGAACACCCATATAAGGGTAAATATAGACATGCTGATGAGATAGACCTAAATCATTTTAAAAGTTTTTTAAAAAAAACAGTTAATTTCAACTTTGATCTAATGTTAGAAATTAAAGAGAAAGAAAAAAGTGCTTTATTTGTTGTTAAATATCTAATTAATGATATTCGATTTAATCAAAATATAATATAATTGCTAAATAATTAGCGATATATTTTTTAAATTAAAAGAGCTGTTATTATTGATGAGTATTATTAAATTACCAAAAATGGAAGAAGAGGAGATAAAAGAAGCAATTAATTCACATAGTTTATGTAGAATCGCATTTATTGATAACGAATATCCATATATTGCACCATTTCAATATGTTTGTATTAATAATGTTTTATTTTTCCATCTTACAGATTATGGTAAAAAGAAGAAA
The DNA here is from genome assembly GCA_013375485.1 of Promethearchaeota archaeon. GTDB lineage: Archaea > Asgardarchaeota > Lokiarchaeia > Sigyniarchaeales > SOKP01 > Loki-b32. The sequence goes on from JABXKB010000188.1 coordinate 5,265, forward strand.
ATTCTACAGAAAAATCAAAATATCTGTTTATCAATTGAGCATTTCGAACCAGATTTAAGTAGTTATTATTTTATTTCAATTCAGGGTAAATTAGAGTTAATTGAGGATAATAAATTAAAAAAAGAAGTTATAGATCAAATAGCAAATTCAGCAAGAAAAAGATATTCAAAAAATTTTTTATCAGTACATGGTTTTGAAAAAACTCGAGGTTGGGATGTTTTTACAGCAAAAGATCAACTTGTGTATAAATTTAAGCAAATAGGAACGCCAATAGGGCTAAAATCAATTTAGAAATATTTAGATTTTCCTATTTAATCAAAATATGAATTTTAAATGAAAAATAATTTTGATTTGGAAAAGTGTGGCTAACTTTAAAGAATAAAATCTCATTTTTATTATTTTATTCCCACCAAATCATTATAGTTTATTAATATCTTCAAGAATTTGTAAAATTTCATTATTTTCTGGAATATCATGCATACTTTTCCCATAATATGCGTATCTAATTATCCCTTTCTTATCAATTACTAATAATCCAGGCATTCGACCCAATTTAATTAATCTTACCTCTTGTTTTAACATACCAGCAACTTTTTTTGATTCATCATAAAAAATAGGGTATTTTCGTGCATACTTTTGTTCCATTTTTTTAGCATTATTTTCGTTATCTACTAAGATTGAATACAAATAACCATCTAATTCTTCAAATTTTTCGATATCTCTCCTTAATCTAGCAGCATGCCATCGACAAAAAGGTCAGTTGATATCTCTAAATAATACAATTATTACATTTTTTTTATTTTCAAAATCTCTGATATTGACTGTTTCACCTCTAGAGTTTGGCAGACTAAACTCTTTGATTTTAGTACCTACTAAATTGAATTTATCTTTCAATTTAATTCCACTTCAGTTTTTATTTATATTTTAAATAAAGAATAAATAAATATTTCTTAATTATATACTTCTTTAAAATTATAAATTTAAATTGAAAATCAATTTTATGGTGAAAAAATGGCCCTAGATATAAATTGGGTGGCTGTTATAGTTATTGCGTTGATATATTTTGCAATTCACTTTTTTTGGTATTTTCCGTTTGCATTTGGTAATTTATGGCTAAAGTTGGTAGGAAAAGAAAGTGAACCGAAGTCTAAAATTATTAGAGATACAATAATAATGATTCCTACTAGTTTTATAACAGTTCTTTTCATCGAGATAATGATGGATTTAACTGGTATGAATGATATTGTATCTGCTTTATTACTTAGTTGCATGTTATGGGTCGGTTTTGTGGCCACAATTGCTATTAACCAAAATAATTTTAATGACAGAGGAATTAAGCTATTTTTATTAGAATATGGTTTTTATCTTATAGGTTTTATAATTAGTGGAATGATATTGGCAGTTTGGATATAACCTAATAATTTATCTATATTTTATTAACTATATTCATTTTTTTTTTCAAATTTTAAAGAATAGGATGAAATAAATTTATAATTTTTAGAGATATGAGTTAAAATCTAATTTTGTATATATTTAATTATGAACTCTATTGAAAAATCAGAAGAAGGTTGGCTAATACCAAAATCTCCTATTACATTTGATTATTTAAAAAGATTCAATCGAAATATGGGTATTTTACATTTAGTGCAAGGTTTACTAATGCTGCTTTTTGGCTTTTTACCTCAACTAGCTTTTTCCAGAGATATTTATACTTTTTATCTTCAGTTTGAAGTTGTGGGACCAGATTTTGTCATTTCACCTAATCCTGCAGTTCTTTTTGTCTTTAGAGCTTTAGGGGCATTCGTTGGGTCCTTTTTATTGATGTCTGCTATTGCTCATCTGTTAATTGCTTACCCACTTAATAAAAGTTATGTTAAGAATTTAAAAAGAGGAATAAATAAAGTACGCTGGTTTGAATACGCTTTTTCAAGTTCTGTAATGATTTTCTTAATTGCTATTTTCTTTGGAGTGTGGGACTTCTGGTCATTATTTATGATCTTTGCTTTAAACGCTTTGATGAACATGTTTGGCTTAATTATGGAATTATACAACGTTTACACAAGAGAAAAAGGTGAAAAAGTTAAATGGGGGCCATATTATTTAGGTGTTATCTCTGGAGCCGTTCCTTGGATAGTGATTACTGCTTACTTTATAAGTACGGAAACAATTGGAGGAGAAGTACCACTATTTGTGTATTTAATTTACGGAATAGAACTATTTTTCTTTAATACATTTGCTATCAACATGATATTGCAATATAAAGGAGTAGGAAAGTGGAAAGATTACTTATATGGTGAAAGAGTATATCAACTTTTGAGTCTTGTTTCTAAAACATTTCTAGCATGGCTTGTATTTGCAGGAGTATTTAGTCCAACATAATTATCCAAAAAGATATAAAAAAAAGTTTTTTTCTTTTTTATTTATTTTTATTTAATTTATCCTTCTATTACATACAATGGCCATTTTTTTAAAATTCCTTTAGGATTTTTACCACTTCTAACTTTTTCTAAAACTTCTGAACGTGTCACCAAAAAATCTACTGGATCTTCATTAATTAATTTGATTTTAATTTCACTATTTAAGATAGCTTCTTTAAGTTCATTATTTAGAATGCAATCAAGTAAAATTTTGCTATAATTCTTCAAATTAGAACAATTTTTCTTACCATTTGAATGAAGAAACAACATCCACGGTTTATCTGAAGCTTTATTTTTTCTAATTAATAAAAGAGAATCAATATTTAGTCCACAATTATCTTTTAAACAATTTAATAGACGTCGTGGATTATAAAATTCGAAATTAGAAAAACTAAAATAATCACCAGCAAATACTTTATAATGCGGTTGTATTACAATTTCTTTCGATAAGTTAATTGGATATTTTAATTGAAAACTTGAACGCAATATTCTTCCATCTATTTGAGGTAGTCCTTCCTGATTTTTAATAGAAATAACATCCCCCACATTGATATTAATTAAAACTCCTGAATTATCAAGTCGCGAAACGTAAAGTCTCCCCATTTTATTTTTTGTTCTTGAAACTGCTTCTTTCTTTCCTTTATATTCTATTACGGGAAGTGTTAAAGGAAAAATATACATCCGGTTTAACCGTGATATTTCAAAATCTCCTTTAGTTATACTTGCTGCAAATGGGCCTGTTTCTGAGGCTACATAAAGATTAGTAAATTTTTCTTCACCCTTCTCCCACTTCATAAATTTTCGAATTAATTCCCAATCATATTCAGAGAGGGAACTTATGCTAAAAACTAAAGTTGCTTTACTAATTTTATCAGATAATCTTTTATGAATATCTTTTGAAACAGAATTTAATCCTTTTTTTTTAATTTCTAATAGGATTCTCTCTGTAAGAGGATCTTGGTTTTGTCTTATCGAGTTAAGTGATTTTTTCAAACCAATCTTAAGTCTGTTAATATCTGCCCATCCTAAAATAGTTGTAGCGGGAGCAGAAATAACGGAAACGTTCTCAATCGCTAGAATTTGGGAGAGAATCTCTAAATTCTTTGAATTTTTATACTCATTGAACAAATATAATCGTGGTTTAATGATAGAAAGCATTATTCTTTGAGAGAATTCTGAAGAATAAAGCGATATATACTCCTTATCTTCATATTTGTTAAGCCCATCAAATTTAAGCCTTGATGGAACAAAAATAACCGCTGAAGATTTGGAATCCAATCCACTTGATTCAAAGATGGCTTGCATTCCAGGAGCCCATTGTCTTTTTACGATATCTTTGGTCATATAGAACCATTTTAACATCGATAAATTACTATTAGTAGTGCCTGATGTATGACAGAAAACTAAAGAATCAGAATCATGAGTTTTACCTAAAAAATCT
>JABXKB010000439.1 GCA_013375485.1 Promethearchaeota archaeon
AAGTATAAACTAAATTTAGAACCTTAAGACAAATAAGTTTATTTTCCTTCATTTTTCCATAATCTTCTTATTCAAATCCAATCTCTTGCTCTTACTAAAAAATATTTAAACTATATTGACTACTGTACACTTTTTAAAAACCTATGTATCTAATAGTCTTATTTATTCGATCTTTTCTACTTCAATATATAGTTCTATCGCTTCATTAATTCTTTTATTTAATGATGAAACCTTAGAAATTGATAGAATTGATAAATTTGAAAATCATAATAAATGGAGAAAGTAATGATTAAAATAGACTAAAGCGGATTAAATTTATTAACCAAAACTAAGATTTTTAATAATTACAATCATACTTTTGATAATTTGTTTATAATGGGTAATTTTTTATTATTTGCTTTGTTATTTAAACAAAAGTTTATTTAAATAAACGTTGATTATAATCGTATACATCCTCCAATACTAGTAAAATAGAGGAAATCAACCAGAAATGATATTATCTTTTCCCAACATGGGTCCAAATTGGGTGGCTTTCAAAACATTATTTGAAGCTTTAGATCCATCGATAAAAGTGATCCTACCTGACCCAACTAATAGAGAAGCCATTAAAGTCGGAGTAAAATACAGTCCAGAGTTTGTATGCTTCCCTTTTAAAGCAACATTAGGAGATTTTGTGAATGTTATTAAAAAGGGTGCCGACACTTTAGTAATGGCTATAGATTGCGGACCTTGTCGTTTTGGTTTTTATCATGCTGTCCAAGAGCGCCTATTACATGATATGGGTTATAAACATGTGAGAATAATTCCATTAGATCAAGCAGATTTACTAGAATTTCATTGGGTAAAAACTCTCCAAGAAGTTAGTGGTAAAAGTGGTCTTTTTGCTTATCCTAGATTCGTGAAGGCAGTGATTTTTTTCTTGAAGAAAGCAAAAATTTTACAAGACATTCAAACTGCGGAAGGGTTGTTCCGTGGATATGAACGAAATCAAGGAGATACTACTGATGTTTTGAATAATATATTAATTAAACTTGATCAAACTAATACGTTAAAGGAACTACGAAATTTTAAAAAAGTAATCAAGGAAGATTTTAATAAAATTGATGTTGATAAAACACGAACTCCTTTACGAGTAGCCATATTTGGTGAGATTCATATAAGTTTAGAACCATATGTTAATGTAGATATTAGGCGTAAGCTTGGAGAAATGGGGGTGGAGATACATCAAAATCTAAGTTTATGGGATTGGGTTTCGCATAAATTCCATTTAAATTTTCATCGAAGATGGCTAGAACACTTATCTCAACCATATGTTCCTATGGATATTGGAGGGGAATGCCGATGGGTATTAGGAGAATACATCGATAGAGCTCAAAGTGGTTTTGACGGAGCTGTTCATTGCTACCCATTCACCTGTATGCCAGAGGTGACAGCTCGTACGATTATAACAAATAAACTTAAAGGAATCTACGATCTCCCAATAATATTTTTCTCATTTGATGAACATTCTGGTACTGAGGGAATGAGAACAAGATTAGAAGCCTTTGTAGATTTAATGGAATCAAGACGTAAACATAAATTGGGAATTGAAAATATATCCCTTGAAGACCAAAAGAAGAATTTTTATAAATCTAATGGTTCACATTTTTTTCAAGAATGTATTCAATTAATTCAGACATAATAATGGTGAATGAAAATAGTACAAGTATCTGATAAAGTTGCTAAAGAAGACGGAAAGCTTGATGCTTTTCTCGGTATTGATATTGGTAGTGTTACATGTAAATTTGTATTAATGGATTTAGATGGTAATGTCCTTACGAGTGTATTTTTACGTAATCGTGGATCTCCTATTGAGTCTGCCAAGGCAGGTATGGAAGATTTAAGAACAAAGATTGAACAGAATCAGGAAATCCAAGAATATGCAATTCGTTGTTGTGGAACTACAGGTTCAGCAAGGTATTTAACGAAAGCTATTGTAGGCGGAGATCTTGCTAAAACAGAAATTATTGCACATGCCGTAGCAACGCAATCTTTATATCCAGATGTGAGCACAATTTTGGAGATTGGAGGTCAAGATTCGAAAATTATCATTCTGCGCGATGGGATAATTGTAGATTTTGCTATGAATTCTGTATGTGCTGCAGGTACTGGTTCATTTCTTGATCATCAAGCATCAAGGCTAGGAATTCCAATTGAGCAATTTGGAGATTATGCCGTAAGATCAAAAAAC
>JABXKB010000189.1 GCA_013375485.1 Promethearchaeota archaeon
AAAATCCAAAACATTTTTTTGATTAAAATCAACATAATTTTTAAATGATTCTAATCTGATTTTTGGATTCCTTTGTCCGGGTATATTCAAACCATTTACATTGTATGAATGATATCCATAAGCAGTTCTATTTCCCCAACCATTATACAGTCCATACCCAACAGTTTTTCTCAACTGAGATTTAATTTTGTCTTCTAAAGTTAATTCTTTAATTTCATTATTATCTGATCTATTAGTTTGTAAGGTAACGTATTTCATGTTTTTTAATTTAATTTAAACCAATTAGGATTTAGATTCTGCATATTATATAGTAAAAGTGCCAATCTATGCACTCCATCCCACACAATATACTTATTATATCTATCATCCCATCCAACATGGATTTTATTTTCATTCAACATATCAATATCAAAGTTTTCTTTTAGAAATAAAAAACTTTTTAGAGAATGATCATGTTGTTTGCTTGTCTCTATTAAGGTAACATAATCGGAATAATCGCCGGATAGTAAAGCCTTATAATGTATTGAATCTTTAAGTTTAAAAACATAATGGACAGGTTCTATTGCATATGCATCTTTTACATCATAATCAAATAGTATCCAATGTCTAACCAATAGATCATCATATTTAATATTTTCAAACATTTTCAAATAGTTCCAATAAAATTTCTATGCTTCTTTGAGGAGACAATTCTCTTTCAATAAACTTTTGTGGTTGATATTCATTTAACTTACTTAAAAATATGTCAAATTTAGTTTCAAATTCAGCAAAATCATCTACATATTCTCCACATTCATCAGACCAATATGGTATTGTAGTTGCTTTAATTTTATAATTATTTCCCATATAATCTGTTCTGGTGCCTTCAGTATGATTCCAAACAAATAATGGTCTTCCAACGGACATCATTTCTTGAAGTGCTATTCCTTGACTTTCAGTGTTGTCAACTATAACACAATATTTTACTTCAGACAATGACTCTTTAAATTCTTCTTGAGAATAATTTCCATATTCTAATCCAGTATAAGAAATATTTCTTTTTTCCAAGAACTCCAAGGTCATCTGTAAATCATTTTGATCTCTGTTTTTATAATAAACTAGACAATCAAATTTTATGTTATCAACAATATTAGGTGGATAGATCCCAACGGGCCAAACACTAACCTTTAAATCTGGAAAAAATTCAGTATATATTTTTTTAGTTGTATTGGATGGACATATAATTTTATTGTATACACCTAAAGATAATACATCTCTTCCCCATGGCCAAAATTGTGGACCTATCAATAAACTTTCCTTATTTTGTAAGGACTTATATGTTGAATAATTCCAAGCAATAAGAAAGTTTTTTTCATAAACTTCCTCATTGACGGCATATTTAATGTCAAGATCTTTTAGAGATCTTATGAGATTTTCTACAACTTTTTGTGGTCCACTAAGTCTTCCGCCAGTATGTGCCCAATCATTTTCAGAATAAAATAAGTTAATCATTTTTTATAATAATTTATGGTTTTTTCAATGCCAGTATTAATATCAGTAAACTCAAAGTGTCCAATAGAATCTATAAGTTTTTTGTTATCTACAACTTTCACATTACTTCCAATTTGAATATTTGAATCGAATATTACTTCATTTTTAAAGTTTAACTTTTCTTTAATAATATTAACAATATCAATAATAGATACAACTACATTTGGTGATACAATAAGAGGATCTTTAATATCTTTATTTTCAATAATTAATTTTAAAATTTTATCTAGATCTTCAACATACAAGTAATTTCTAAACACTTTTCCATTTCCATAAAGTCTAACATTTTGATTTTCTTCAATTGCCTTACAAAATTTGTAAATTAAATTATGCACTACCGTTCCATTTTCATTGAATTTTCCATGAGGTCCGTAAGTATTGCCGAGGTATATAGACTTATAATTAAGACCATAATCTAACTGATATGATTTACATAGTCCTGCACATATTTTCTTAGAATAAGCATATCCAAAAATACTTTCATTAACTTCTCCATATATAGATTCTTCAGTAAGTGGTGATTGATGATGAGAACCAAATGAAGTAATAGTAGACAACATTAATAAATTCTTTACTCCAATTTCTTTACAACCTTTAATTATATTAATGTCACATAAAATATTATTTTCAATGTATTCAGTGTGCCCTCTAAGCATTTCAATAGCAGATCCATGTTTTGCAGCAGTATGAATAACCGTTTCTGGTTTATACTTCTTTAAACTTTCCAATACAGATTCATAATCAGTAAGGTCGCAATCTTTTCTAGTTAATTTAATATCTCCAGTTATATTACTACCTATAAATCCATTTCCACCAGTAACAAGTTTCATAAAAATACTCTCCACTGAGTTTCAAAAATATCTACTTCTTTTTCAAGATCTTTGAATATCTCATTGACTGCTTTAATAACTCCAGGCCAACATGCAACATAATCATCACCAGATATAATAGATCCTTTTTTCATTTTTGGAATCCACATATTAATGTCATTTTTAACAGAATTATAATTATGTGCAGCATCTAGATACAAAAAATCTACACTATTATTTTCTACTTTACTACATGCTTCTTCACCAGTAGATTTAATAGGAACTACTATATCATCAACACCACAATCTAAAATATTGGAAAGAAAAACGTCATATAATGTTAAATTTTTTCTCTTTAAATTTTCTATTTCTTGATTATGAATAGATTCTCCACTTCCTAAAAATGTATCTATCGCATACAATTTAACTGGAATATTTTTTTGTTTTAAAAGTTGCGCCATACAACAAGTTGATCTACCTTTCCAAGACCCAACTTCATAAAAAACTTTAGGGGAATTTAATTTTTCTATACAACTATCAAAAAATTTTTCATTAATCTCATTAAACCACCCGTCAACTTCTTTCCAATTTTTCATATTTTAATCTCCCTAAGATAATATTATGTATCTATCTTCATCATCAACATACCAATTAACTCCATTTTCTGTTGGAATAAAATTGTTTATCCATGGGTAATATATTTCACTTGCATTTGAAAGGAAAGCTGCCCACCAGCAAAAAGTTGATGATGTTAAAAATATTTTATTTGATTTTTGTATTAAAGAAAATTGTTCTAATGGAGAATAATTTGCTTTAATTACTTCAACATTTAATTTTTCTAAAAATTTGAAAAATGGATCTTCAAAGGTATCGGTGCAAAGAATAATTCTATCACAATCTATTTTATTTAAATTTTCTATAAAATATTCTTGAGGAGGGCAATAATAAACTGGATATCCATTCCATCCCCTACGAATAGAAACAACTAAATCATTTTTATTGACTTCAAATGGAGTGTTGATGTCTAATTTAAACCATTCTTTAACCTCATTTTTATATTCTTTAATATATTCATACCTTTGAAAAAATCCATTCATTATAATTTTAGTGTTAGATCCTATAGAATTCATATCAAATCGATGACCTGAAATTTGTCTAGTAGGAGAATTAATGATTTTTCCAGTTACCACATTATTAGTATTATGAAACCCAGGAATAGAAAAACAATTTAATTTTAAATTGTTTTTTTCAGCAATTATTCTGGCAACTGCATATTGCCACATATTATTTCCCAGAGTACCATTTTTAGTGACAGTTATCATTATCAATTCTTTACATGTTGAAATTCATTGTCATAATTCGATTTATGGAATGCAACAATACTAGGATAAAAAGAAATAAAATTAATACTCTTATATATTTTTTCATCAATGTTATAAGAATTATATTTTTTTAAATCAGTTGCATTAGTTACCCATTCATATGTTCTTGGGTTCTGATATCCTTTCCCCCAAGCATTAAAATTAATTAAATCAACTAATCTTTTACTATAATCAATAAATGATTCATTATCAACTGTTTCATTCAAAGGTTTTCTACCAAAAAATTTATCCTCATTCTGATATCTTTCATGATATGAGGTATGTACATCCTCACAAACATATATGCCACCAGGATTGAGTAATGGAAACATATGTTCAAAAATAATTATTTGATGATCTTGTAAATGACTTCCATCATCAACTATTAGATCAAACGGTCCTTCTTCTTCTGAAATAGTATCCAATAATTTGCCATCAATTTCATTACCTATCCAAACTCTCCCAACCTCAGAATGGGGAGTATTAGGATTAATATCGATACCGCAGATATTTGAATTGGGGAAAATTTGTTTATACAAATACATTCCAGCTGTTTTGTTAACACCTATTTCTAAAATATTAATAGAGGCATTAAAATCAAACTCCAAAAATATATTTTTATACGCCTTTGCATATGAAAATTTTTTACTCTTCCAGAGTTCTTCTTTATTCCAAATGTCGTTCATTTTAAACTCTCCAAATACTTAAACTTTCGCGCCACCAATAATAAAAATTATAACATTGTTTAGATTTATTTAAAAATCTATCAGTCATTTCTTTATCTAAAGTAAATCCCCAATTCTCCATTAAAAGACATACTTCATCAAATTCTAATGGAGTTACATGTTGAGGTGGGCCTTCAACGTTAGGTGGATATGTACTACTCCAGGTAAGAATTAAATACTTTCCTGTAATTTTTTTTATGTTATCCAGAAAAGTATGAATGCATTTAGGATCCACATGTTCTGCAACCTCAGTACAATTAACTAAATCAAATTTAATATCCATGTCAATAGGATCTCTAATATCTAGGATGTTAATACATTCTTTTACTTGCTCATTTGCATTATCTTTTTGATAATTAAAATATTCTATACCGCAAGAATCGCAATACGATAACATATTAGAAACTAAATGTCCAGTAGAACATCCAACGTCACAAAAAGTATTGATTTTATCATTCTGAAAAGTTTGTAAAATACATTGATAGTATTCGTTGTATGGTTCCTCATCAGATCTAACTTCCGACTCCTCTCGATATAATTTTTCAATATCTATTTTTCCATCCTTGAGAAATTCTAATTTCGGAGTTCTATCCAAAATCATTCTATCTGGAGTAGAATGTGACTTACCTAAAATATCAGTGATTGATTTGTCCCAACTTAGATATTCTTTATAAAAATTTTCTATATTATCCATAAAATTAATTCAAACCTCATTAAAACGTTCAAGGATAATATGCTTACCCTTACCATAATACCCTAAAGTATCAACCTTATTATATAGTTCATCTCCATCAATCTGATAATTTGTCCAGTCACCAAAATAAGGTCTTTCAATATCAATGACTCCAGCAATAGCATCGATTCCACTACCAACGTCTAGGAACACCGCATCTGTATATTTCTTAAGTCTGTGAATCAGACCAGATTTTACATGACCCATACCCATTAAAAATATTTTAGAAGTAGAATTTTTCAATTGCTCTCCGACTATTCTTTCCGTCTCATTCAAATCGTCACATGCAAATTTTTGTGGAAGCCCAATATAATCTTCAAACTTATCAAGATGAAGATACTCCTGATACTGAGAAGACTCCATAAGATTTTCAATCATTTCCATCTTAGTTTTCGCACCAATAAGGCCAATATTTCCCTTAAATGTATCAAAAAACCATTTATTAGCAATTAAAGCATATCCATATTCTGCAGGAAAATCAATCTTATTTGATATTACTTCCACAAACTTAATCCTATTCTCTGGGTATATTTCACATGTGTAATAATCACATTTACCAACCCCATCTACATAATCCTTGTGATTAATTTGATCGTAACTTTTGGACAATGCTCTATTGCCAGGTCTAGCACTTCCGGTTGGAATTTTTTTGAGAAAATAATAATCACCATCCCCAAACTTATAGAATGTTTTACAATCTTTGTTTTCTACCAATTGAATTAAGAGATTTTTAAATTCTTCTAAATCTTCTTGAAATTTGGGATATGTTTTTTCAGTATCAAAACATTTATTTTTGTCGATATTAACCGCACCATCAATTGTATATAAATCAATCATCATCAACCTCCATCAACTCAAAATAACTTCCCAACTTCAACTTTGTTTTTGTCGTAACTGTTTCTTTCACATTTGTATCATCGTATTTTGAATAAGGCATAACTCTAAAATCTACGCTGAATCTAGAAACATCGGATTGATTTATCTTGTTTCCATGATTAAGATTTGCCCCGTCCCATATGTAATACTCACCATACTCCGCGTTCATTGGAGAATAATCTCCAAGATTTTCTTCAGACTCAACCCATATCGTATAAGTTTCTTTTGCGTCTGTAATCGGAAGAAAAATATTTACTTCTTCTGGGCTATGACTGTATGACTTATCGTTATGAAACTCAGCAACAGAAAGATTATTAGGAACTTGAACTCTGAATGTAGGAATCTTTTGATATAAAAGAGGTTCATTAAACTGAGGAAAAATTACTTCTCTCAAAAACTTTTTATATTCTTCTAGAAAGTTTGATTCTCTTACTTTCTTATAGAAGTTTTTGTGGAGTTTTGTTGTTTGGTCAGTCTCCATATTGAGAACACCAAAGTCACATTCTTCAATTTTGTGTATCTTTTCTAGTTCACTAGTTCCAAACATTTGTTCAATCTCATGACGAAAACAATATCTGTCAACATCATAAGATTTCTTTCCTTTCCGATACATCACCACCCACCTCTAATGCAATCAACAATATATTGTCTGTCTTCTGGAGTTACCCACCACCCAACAGGAATACAAATCATTTCTTTGACCAAACTATTTAGATTTGGTAGGTCAATCCTATATTTCTTGACACAAGAGTGAATATCGTTCCTTTCATGAACTCTACTTACCATGATTCCACATTCTTTCATCTTATTCATAAAGTCTTGCTGGCGCTCTACCTTAATCGTATAGATCCAATAAGATGATTGCCTATCAGATTTATTTTCAAGAAGAGTAAGTCCTGGAATATTTTTCAATTCTTCATTGTAAAATGTTGCGTTACTTATATGCTTTGGGATAATATTATCGATTACTGATTGATAGTTATTAAGTCCTATCGTTGCATTAATATCATTCATGTGAAACTTAAATCCATACTCCAAAATATCGTCTTCACATCTAAAGTCTTTACGATTTGAATTTCTATCAATGCCATACCACCTTAATATTTTTGCTCTTTTAGCCTGATTTTCATAAGGGAAAACAATACATCCACCATCTCCCGATGTCAAGTGCTTTATGGCCTGAAAACTAAAAGTACACACATTTCCATGGGATCCAATTTTAGTTCCCTTATAAGTTGATCCAAATGCATGAGCACAATCTTCAATAATAACAGGTTTTATTCCATAAAGAGTTTTAGCTTTAGTCTGAATTTCATTTAAACGATCTAGATCAATGGGGTATCCCCCCCAATGAACTAGCATAATTGCCTTAGTTTTGTGAGTAATCTTCCTTTCAAGATCATCTAAATCCATATTGCAAGTATTGGGATCTACATCAACCCATTTTATATTAAATCCATTAGCAAGAATTGGCCAATTAGTTGCAGTGCAAGTAAGAGGTGTTGTTAATATTTCATCCCCCAAAGACATGCCATCCCAATGGGATTCCGCAAATGCAACTCCATAATATGATTTAATATTATCAGAAGGTTTCTTGAGCATATGAAGCACAAGATGCTCTGCCGAAGTGGCAGAATTTGTAGTTACAACATTTTTATTTGAAAAATGCTTTTTAAGAGTCGATTCAAACTTTTCAACTACATCACCTTGACCAATATAACCAGATAGAAGCAATTCATAAGTTTTCTTTGCAGATTCTTCACTCATGTGAACTTGAAATAGTGGTATCATTTTTTTATCAAAGTAATAGAAGGAAAATTATTCAACACTTTTATTTTAGCATTATTATCGTATTTTTGCAAAACTGGTTGAATCTTTTGTTTGTCATATTGTTTCATCCATGAAATTTGATCTCTCTCATAAGAACCCCCCTCAAGTAACATGACACCCCTAACCTTTGGCAAATAGTTTTTAAGTGCAAATTCATAAACATCACCAGTATTTGCAATGTCTATATGCAAAATATCAATACTATTATCTTTAAATAACTCTACAGAATTATAAAAATTTCCACGAAGTATTGAAACATTTCTATATTCTTCATATTTTTTAGTAAGATATTTTTGGTCTGCAGAATTATATGGGAATTCATCAAATATATCATATGCTTCTATTTTACATTCATGACTTGAATTATTAACAAATTCATCTAAAGAATAACCATCCAATATGCCAAACTCTACAATAAATTTTGGGTCATATGCAAAACATAAAGTTTTAAATATTTCGCAATAATTGTTTTTGATATAAGAAGATCTCATAATTAAAAAATAAAAAATTAATAAGGTTTGTAAGTATCTGCTACACTATCATGCCACATACAATATACATTTTTTTGATCTATAAATTCCGTCTCTTTTTTCTTGAAGAAATCAAACATAATATATTCAATAGAAATTGAATGAGAAACCATATACTCAATATCAATACTCTGACAAAATTCTTTAAAATCTTTTACTTTAGCCCCAAAATACCCAGTTTTTACTTGATTAGATCCAGCTAGGCAAAAATAGTTTCTAGGATTGTCTAAAAAAGATTGAATAAAATCAAAACTTATAAGTTCTAGTCTTGGTTCATAATGAAAGAAATAATCATAGTTTGACATAATCTCAGAATAATCATTCCATAATTCAATATCTCCTGCTCCTTTATTATATATTCCATAATCATTTTTTTCTTTTACATAAAAAAAACAATTTTCTGGAATTATATCTAAAATTTCTGGGGGTATATAATCTTTATTTACTAAAGTATTATCGACTAAGACAACATCAAATTTAGATTTATCTTGGTGATTAAAAAGTTTATCTACAATTAATCCTATTCCTTTAATATATTGATTTAATCTTTTTTCCCCAACAGAAACTGGAACTAAAGAGTTTTTAACATCTAATGCAGTTCTTAATTCAAATAAAATTTTCACTATTTTTTATTTCCTAATCACACTATGAT
>JABXKB010000190.1 GCA_013375485.1 Promethearchaeota archaeon
GCTAAAATAAGAATAGATACAAGTTATTATGAATTTTTGGATTTGGTTCAGGATATATCCAAAAATTCTAAATCTATTCAAAATAATCTTGTGAGAACAATTTATGAAAATTATGATATACACAAGGTTAAGAATGATTTAGATCAGAAAATTGCATCTTTAGACAAATTGATAATTAAATAAAAACAAAAAATCAAGGTCATACCTTTTCCATTTCCTAATTGAGTATATTCTTTTGAATATACTCAATATTTCCTTAAATTGTCTTTAAACTTATCAACTATCAGCTCTAAATAAGACTTTCTTATAGATTCTTCCTTTTTAATACCAAATAAATTTAAGAACTCGAATAGAACATCTCTAGAACTTTCAAGGTTTACAGATGATTCTAATAAACATTCAACTTCAATAAAATATTGGTTTAAAATTGGTATATAATCTATTAACGCTTCTATAAGGTATGTTTTATACTTAAATTCATATAATTCTCTTTCTTTTTTAACTGTGAAAATTTCTTGGAAACCTAATACTCGTAACAAATTCCTTGTATTTTCAATATCTTCGATTTTAACATCAATTTCTTCACGGGTTTTAGTAGACTTATCAATTTTTTTTCCCTTATAGGTTAGATAATAATTAATTCTTTTTCCGACTGTATCATCAAATTTATTAAACTCGATAGATTTCCTCAACCTTAAAGCTTCATCAGTTTCTTTAAAATCTCTTAATCCTTCTGGCATATTAAAGTAAATATCTTCATGATTTAATGATAATTTGTAGACACCTCCATGGTTCTTAAACTTAATACCTATGGTTTCTGGATCTAAGATTCTAACTTTAATTTCTACTTCGATCATAAGACTAATTCTTTCTCTGATAACAAATATAATACATAATTTAATATTAGTATTAATAGATTTGAATTGAGTTGATATATCTATTTCTGAATTACAAAAAGATGCAAGAAGACTTGCTGAAGAATATGGTTACCTCCCTTATATGGTACAAAGATATATTCAATTTCTAGGGTTAGATGATACAGTAAACTTATTAAAAGCAAATGAAAAACCGTTAACACCATCAATACGAGTTAATACGCTTAAATTATCGGCTTTAGATTTGAAGCAAAGATTAGAAGAAAAAGGATTTGAGTTAGAACAAATTGAATGGGTTCCCTATGGATTTAATGTAATTAGGGCATCTCACAATTTGGGTTCCTTACATGAGTTCTTACAAGGATATTATTATTTACAAAACGTTGCTTCAATGCTTTCAGCTATTATTCTCGATCCTAAACCGAATGAGATTGTAATTGATATGTGTGCAGCTCCAGGAAGTAAATCAACTCATTTAGCTCAACTAATGGGAAATGAAGGTTCACTTATTTTAATTGATAAAAATAAAAATCGAATTCCTGCTTTAGAAACTAATTTACGAAGAATGGGAATTATTAATTCAATTGTACTTAATATGGATGCTATAGATTTATCAGAATTAAATATTAAAGCGGAGAAAATTTTATTAGATGCTCCATGCACAGGAGAAGGATTAATAAGACAAGATCCAAGTAGAAAGAAAAACAAAAAATTGAGAGATATTGAAAAATTGGCTTTAATCCAAAAAAAACTATTAAAAGCGGGATTAAACGCATTGAAAGAAGGAGGTAAGTTGTTGTATTGCACGTGTTCTATTGCTCCTGAAGAAAATGAGCTAGTTATCAATGATGTAATAAATGAGTTGAAAAATTTTGCTATAATTGAAATTTCTGAGAAATATGGAGTTAATGGATTAACTGAGGTCTTTAGAACCCACTTAATAGAGGATTTAGAATTTTCACAGCGGTTATACCCTCATATTCATAACTCTATAGGATTCTACTTCTGTCTTATAAAAAAATTAGATTAATTTCTTTTTTGTAGAAATTCAGTCTATATGGTTTTATAGGAATAAATAGTTTAAGTTCTTCTAACAATTTTTTTTTAAAATTGAATCCTCTTTACAATGCCTATAAAAATAAAAAAAGACATTGAAAAACAAGTTTATACTAAAGAAATAATCGAATATTTAATCTTAAAGTATAAAAAAAGGATTGAAATAATAAACAAAAAACAGTTCAAATTATTAACACTTTTAAAAAAATTGTATTTTCTATCTAAAATATTCCTTTTTAAAGATCATTTATATCTATATTTATTTAGCAAGAATCTTTATAGAATTCTTGATAGAAGTATAGAAGATGCCAATTTTAAGAAATTAATAAAAACCGAAATTCTAAAAGTCCCTAAAGGAACATTTTCAGAATTTTTGAACCTTTTCAACGATCTAAAAAATGAATTATGTAAAAAATCCCTTATGTAGAACGACATTTTAAATTATTTCATAACCTCAATTAGGGTATCTCTAATATGAAACCTAATATTATAACTAAAACACTCGGATTAGAACATCCGAGTGTAAAGAAGGTTTTAGAGATAGCTGAGGAAATTATGAATAAAAATAAAGTACTTAATGTTGAGAACTTATATAATTTAGCAAAAAAGCGTTTAAAGATACCTAAAAGAGGATTATTATCAATTATCCATTTTTTACTGAATAAAAAGATATTAATTGAAGGTTCTAAATTTTCTAAGGAAACTTTATTCTCAAATAAACTTAGATATAACATTTATCAATTTATTAAAACAACTGGTGGATCTCATTTTTCATTGATAAGAAAAAATGTAATAGCCGATCATTCTGATAATTTAGGGAGTTCTGGTCAATTAATTTGGCATTTAGAGATGTTATTAAAATTCAGATATATAAAAAAAGTAAAAGTTGGAAATTATTCTGTCTTCTTACCGTTTGAAATGGATGAGGAATTAGGTACAATAAATTTCTTACTAAAGGATAAAATTAATAGAAAAATATTAAATATTTTGATTGAACAAGAATCAATTAAAGAGTCAGACGTTTATAAACTAATTAATGAAAAAAGAGAAAACGTATATTATCGAATTAACAATCTAATTGAACATAATTTAATAATAGTAAAAGAAGAATTTGATAATTTTGTATATTTAAATCCAAATCAAAAAAATAAGATTATTCAGATATCAAAAAGAATAGATTTTAATTCAAAAAGTTGAAGTTTTAATGATGTTAATTAAATTTAAATCAGGGAGGTTAAAAGAAAGATGGTTTTAAATTGGACATTTGAAGGTATAGTAGATTTTGTTGTTGCGACGATTCTTTTAATAGCATCAATATTATCTTATCTTGAGCCTAAAACAAAAAAAATAAAATCCGTATTTTTTATACGATTGGGAATTTTTCTTATGGCTATGTTTTTCTATGTTGATGGTATGACAATTCTTTTTCTGAATGAGATATTTTCTAGAATTAATGCTATTATTTTATTCTTAAGCATTACTTTTCTTATAATAGGTGTAAATTATATAGTAACAGAATCTTTTAATTCAATAGGTTTGATAGTAATTTGTTGTTTAGGGGCATTAATATGTTATTTAGCATTTCAACCAGGAACAGTAGAAAAAATCATTCAAAGGGGCAATCTAAATATTAATTGGGTTGGTATATTTGAGATAATGGGTAATTTGGTTCAAATAATGGGCGTTATCGTTTTATTTATTTGGGGATTAAGAACGTGGTTAGGTGCTCCTTTTTTAATTAAAAGAGAAGCATTACTATTCTTTATAGGGATTTTAATTACAGGTCCAGGTTCTCTTATTCTTTATTGGTTTTATTATTTGAATCCAATATTTATTATTTATTCAAATTTAATGATGGGTTTTGGATCTCTAATTTATATTATCGTAATTTCAAAAGAACCAAAACTACTTTACATATTACCATTTACTATTCATAGGATTGCTGTAAAAGATAGAGATGGTTCCCCCCTATTTGATCATGATTGGACTGAGTTACACATTGATGAAAAGATATTTACAGGCTTTTTAAATGCTGTACAACTTATGAGTGAAGAAGTAATGAATGTTGGCGGATTATTAGACATTCATTTGGAAAAGGGAATATTAGTTTTAAATGAATCTAAAATGATTACAGTTGGTTTAATCGCATCTAAATCCTCTAAATTATTATGGGAATGTGTTTTACAATTTACTCAAGATTTTGAGCAAAAATTCGAACGAGAGTTGAAAAAATCGGTTAAGGATATATCCCAATACGAGGGGGCATTTGAATTGATTGAAAAATATTTTTCTAATTTTCCTTATAAAATTATTAAAAGTAAAAAACAACCATTATTGTTAACTGGAAAATCTGCAAAAATACCATTAGAGATAGAGAATAAACTGAAAAGCATTTTTACGGATGAAAAAGAGTATGAGACAATAAAAACTGAATTTCTAAAGTCACCTCTTGGTCTTTCTTCGGAGTTTTTTACTCTTTATAATAATTTAATGGATGAAACTAAGCGAATTTCTGAAGAAAAAACCCGATATTTGAATGATGATACAAATTTGGATAAATAAATTTAACCAGTTTCATCATTCTTAATCTAGTATTCTCTTTTTAGATTTAGTGAATGAATTAATTCTTTTGTAGAAATTTGGTCCTTATTATTTTATATTAGATAAAAAAAGAATTTTATCTTAACTATATTGTCAATTAAATATATGTTTCTAATAAAAATTTTTGGCGAATCTAATGAGAAATAAAAATATTATGTATATAGTGCTAGGTATTTTTCTTAGCCTTTGTTTAGTGAGCATCACAGTTTTTATACCTTCTGAGAATTATTCCTCTGATATAAATAATCAAGAAAAAACCCCTTTACAACCCAGTGCTGGTGAAATCATAATTATTACTCCTGAAAATAAGACATACACTTCAGCGATGAGTGGTTATTATTCAGCTACATATTCCTTTGACGAAGATAATGTAGGAGAAAATCCTAATAATTGGGTTGTAAGTGAAAATGGAGGAAGTTGTAATGTCATAACAGAAATAGACGGACACACCAAAGTAATCGAGCTTTATGATACAAGTGATTCCGATTTTCCATACGTGTTAAATTATTTTGATAATAATAAAACAACTGGAACTGTTGAATGGTGGTGGTGCTCAGACAGCAGCACCGGTGTGGTTCAATTTTTAATAACTGATGCAGATAATAGCGCACATGTCAACATTCTTACTAGTTATACATCTACCACTTATATTCAATACTATGACGATACTACACATAATATAGCTCAATATTTACCAGATACTTGGTATCATATGAAAGTTCAATTTGATGTAGCAGGGCAATGGTATTTGTGGATTAATGGAGCTCAGTATGGCCCATATAATTATCAAGGCACACCACAGGGTATGGACCGCTTCTATGTTGGAATGAATTATGATCCATCAAATTATTACTGCTATATTGATGCCGTTGGATATTCTTGGGACTCCAATTATGAACTTGGAAGTAATATTTATGAGGGTCTATTGTTAAGTTTTGAAAATTCTACTAATTTGGACTGGATTGGATATTCCTTTGATAATGAAAACAATATTACTATATCAGGAAATAAAACCATCCCTATTCTAAATATGGGACAACGCTCAGTTCAGGTGTTTGGTAACGATTCATTTGGTACTATGTATCAATCTGAAAAAAGATATTTTACAATTGAGCCTCTGCCACTTAACATCATAACTCCAGAAAATAAAACTTATACTGAAATGATGTTTGGCTATTATCCTGCAACATTTGGGTTTGAAGATGATAAAGTTGGTACTAAAGGAACCGAAATTAGTTTTGTTGATAGTATTGGTGCTAATGGATATGCAGAAATTGTAGAAAAAAAAGAAGATCACAAAAAGGTTTTAAATTATTCTCTCTTAGCCGATTACGAGCAAATTAATAATAATTTTTACGGGAGAGAAAAGGGTACAATAGAATTTTGGATTTATTACGAAAATACTATAACATCAGAAATTTACTTACCAACTGGAGAAGGAAAGTTATATTTATCTCCTTATGATGGTTCCTTGAGGATTTTTGATGGTGCTTGGCATACGATTGGGAGTTATTCTACTAGGATATGGTATCATTATGCTATAACATGGGATTGTTCCATTGGACAATGGAATCTCAGAATTGATGGAGAATTTATTGGGAAATATAGTTTTGATGGATCTCCTTCATATTTTTATCAAATAAGGTTTGATGGAAAAAATGGAGCCAATTTTTATTTAGATGCGATTGGATACTCATGGGACTCCAATTACGAACTTTTTAATAATTTTTATGAGGGTATTCTTCTCAGCTTTACAAACTATACTTCTTTTAGTCATGTTGAGTATTCCTTTAATGATCAAGAGCAGATAGAAATCTTAGGAAACATAACATTACCCATTCCAGAAAATGGGCAACATACTATTAAACTTTTTGCTAGAGATACTGAAAGTTATTTCTATGAGTCAGATACAAAATATTTTACCTTAGACCTCCCTCAATGTAGCATAAATAAACAGATCATTGAAGGTTCTTCTGAGCCTTTTAATGAGGAAAACATTAAACTAAATGATGGAATCTTTGATGAAACCACTTTTGGAAGCGGATTTGGAGGGATAATCCATATGGATTATGCCAATAGTATAATAGATTATGAAGGACTAGTTTGGGGCACAACAGATCCAAGAACAGAGTACGGAAATGTATTTGATGCTTTGAAAGATGATGACAACTTTTATTTATTTCTCGAGGCAGATAATACTCACGGATATACTCCTGGTACAATTTACATTAGGTGGGGTAACTATCAGAACTTTATAACATCAGTTCATCAATATCTTACTGAAATTAGAATCTATTATGAAGTGATGGCAGACGCGGGGTGGTGGCCTAATATTTTAGATACAGGATCTAATTTTAGATTATATTATTACGATAGCGTAGGTTATTCTTCCTCTACATTAATTGCATCTAATCCAATCCACCAGCAACATTATTCAGGTGTTATTAGTATATCATCTGGTACATTATTTGACCATGTGAAATCTGGTGGATATATCGAGTCAATGAAACTTGAAATGTATTCTGGAGAGGGATTATTGTCAGTAACATGGATAAATATTGATTTTATTGATATCTACTATTATTTTGATAAACCTGATATTGACTTTTTATATCAATTTAATTGTTCAGAATATTGTTTTGAAAATATCACTGAATTTGATTTGAATATTGATGTTATAGAAACGGTAAGTGGATTAAATGTTCACTTATGGAATTTTGAAACATCTTCATGGGATTATATAAATCAGATTTCTAATACAGGCTTTCATAGTCTAACTATAGATAATAATGCTGATCATTACTTTGATGAGGATGAGATAATTAAAATAAGATTTGAGAGATCCAATTATTGGGATGGCAGACCTTACACATCTTATCACATTAAAATAGATTTCATAAAAATAAGGATTCCACCACCAGATCCACCACCGAATCTAATGGCGTATCAAGAATCTTTACATATTCATTTAGATTGGGATGATTCTTATACATACGGAGCACCAGTTCTTTATTATAAGATATATAGAGGTGAAAGTGAAGGAGGAGTCAAGACATTAATAGCGATCTCGAGTAATACAGAATATAATGATAATGATATTGAGTTTTGTACTACCTATTACTATGAAATTAGTGCTTATAGTCATATGGGTGAAAGTGATACTTCAAATATCGAGATAATGTTCCAAGATACTACTGATCCGGTATGGAATCCAAACCCTGAAGATCAAACAATTGAGCTGGGAGAGCCATTCAGCTACGAAGTGAATGCCGATGATGAATCAGCGATAACCTATTTCATCGATGATACTACGCATTTTGCTATTAATAGCGGGACAGGGTTAATAACGGACGCTATTTCTCTTACGGTTGGTGAGTATTGGCTGGAAATTACTGCCACAGATCCATTTGGTAACGATATTACTGCAATCATAAAGATTAGCGTAGAAGATACTACTGGTCCGGTATGGAATCCGATCCCTGAGGATCAGACGATTGAGCTGGGAGACCCATTGAGCTACGAGGTGAATGCCAACGATCTTTCTGGAGTTATTTATTTTGTTGATGATACAACACATTTTGCTATTAATAGCGGGACGGGGTTAATAACGAACGCTACTGCTCTTACGGTTGGCGAGTATTGGCTGGAAATCACCGCCACAGATTCATTTGGTAACGATATTACTGCAATGATAAAGATTACCGTAGAAGATACTACTGGTCCGGTATGGAATCCAGACCCTGAAAATCAGACGATTGAGTTGGGAGACCCATTGAGCTACGAGATGAATGCGGATGATTTATCAACAATAGCCTATTCCATCAATGATACAACGCATTTTTCTATTGATAGTGGGGCAGGGTTAATAACGAACACTACTGATCTTGCGATTGGCGACTATTGGTTAGAAATCACCGCTGAAGATCCATATGGTAACGATATTACTACGGTCATAAAGATTACCGTGGAAGATACTACTAGTCCAGTTTGGAATCCAGACCCTGAAAATCAGACGATTGAGCTGGGAGACCCATTCAGCTACGAGGTGAATGCTAATGATCTTTCTGGAGTTATTTATTCTGTAAACGATACAACGCATTTTTCTATTGATAGTGGGACAGGGTTAATAACGAACACTACTGATCTTGCGATTGGCGACTATTGGTTAGAAATCACCGCTGAAGATCCATATGGTAACGATATTACTACGGTCATAAAGATTACTGTAGAAGATACTACTGGTCCGGTTTGGAATCCAAATCCTGAAGATCAGACGATTAAGTTGGGAGATGCATTCAGCTACGAAGTGAATGCGGATGATTTATCAACAATAGCCTATTCCATCAATGATACAACGCATTTTGCTATTAATAGTGGGACAGGGTTAATAACGAATGCTACTAATCTTGTAGTTGGCGACTATTGGCTGGAAATTACCGCCACAGATCCATATGGTAACGATATTACTACGGTCATAAAGATTA
>JABXKB010000191.1 GCA_013375485.1 Promethearchaeota archaeon
GGATAAAGAACATTGAAACTATTCATCCTCTTAAATCTAGCATAACAATCTCCAATAGTGTAGTTTCTAAGGTGCCCCATATGAAGTTTACCAGAAGGATATGGATACATCTCCAAAACATAATATTTTTTCTTCTTTGGATCAGCTTTTACTTCAAAGATTTTATCTTCTTCCCACTTTTGTTGCCATTTCTTTTCTATTTTTTGTGCGTTATACTCAACCATAAAAACATTACACTTTTCTAAAATTAGGGGATATACACAAGATTTAATATTTTAGTAATTGATTCAATAAATTTTTTACGTAGTAATTTAGACTTAGTAAATCTTGATATTTCTCAAAATTGTAATAATTATAATGTTTAAAAAAATTATAAATTGAAGCAATAAAACTTAATTTTTCCAATTTACTAGGGAGATTAGTGACAATAGAAAAAATAAGGATATCCGTTGGAAGTGCTTCTGTTTTAGGATTAGGTTTGTTACCCCTATTTAAAAACCCCCCAACCACATGTTACATTATGACATTTACGGAAGGTCATTGTTTAGCGAATTGTGGTTTTTGTCCTCAAGCTAGATCATCGAAAAGTTCTATAGAAAAACTTTCACGAGTAACTTGGCCAATATTTTCATTTAAAGATTTTCTAACAAAATTAAAATATTTACCATTTTCAAAACGATTTAAACGGATTTGTATACAAACTCTTAATTATCCGGAAAACTTCAGAGATTTGATAGAAATTATAAATCAAATTAAAATTCATACGAATACACTAATTTCTGTTGCAATACCACCTATGTCAAAAGAAAAATTAAGAGAATTAAAAATTAGGGGAGTTCAAAGAGTTGGGATTGCTTTAGATGGCACAACACCAGAAGTTTTTGATAAGATTAAGGGAAAGAATGTTAATGGTCCTTATACATGGGAGGAGCATTTTCTAAAATTAAACGAAGCACTAGAGGTTTTTTCACCTGGTTTTGTGAGTACACATATAATAATTGGATTAGGAGAAACAGAAAAAGAAGTTATCGAACGAATAGTAGAGCTACATAAACTCAATATTCTTGTTTCCCTTTTTGCATTTACACCAATAAAAGGTACTAAATTTGAAAACAAAACACAACCAACACTATTAAGTTTTAGAAAAGTACAATTAGGAAGAAATCTAATAATCAATAATGAAAAGAAGTTGGAGGATTTTACATTTAATAGTAAATGTGAAATTATTAATATCAATATTAGTAAAAAAGAGTTAAATACGATTATCTTTGATTCAGATGCTTTTTTTACTTCTGGATGTCCTGGATGTAATCGTCCATTTTATACTTCTAAACCATCTGGTCCTGTTTATAACTATCCATGGAAATTAAAAGAAAATGAAATGAAAGAAATTTATGATTTACTATATAAATTTGTTAATTAACATCAAAAAAAAATGAGTGTATGGCGATTTTTATCACTAGAAACTAGGAATGCATTCTGGAATATGGCATTAGATGAAGCTATTTTAAAAATGGTTATAGAAAAAAAGTCACCAAACACTTTAAGATTTTATAAATGGAAACCATCAACTGCGAGTATAGGAAGAAATCAGAGCTTATCAAATGAGATTGATATAAAATATGCAAAACATAATAACTTTAATGTTGTGAGGCGGATTACTGGAGGAGGTGCTGTCTTTCATGATCAATTCAGAGAAATTACATATTCAATTGTATGCCCCATCAAATTTTTAGAGAAATTAAGAGCTGTAAAAGTATTAGAACAGTTTGAAATCATTACTCAAGGAATTATTAGCGGACTAATGATTTTTGGATTAAAACCAGAGAAAGATGTGATTCATTGTCCTGCTATTCTAATAGATGGAAAAAAATTTTCGGGAAATGCTCAAGTTAGGCAGAAAGGATATATTCTCCAACATGGCACTATTTTATTGGATATTGACCCTGAATTAATGTATTCTGTATTAAAAACACCTGATAATGTCGAGAAATCTAGAATGGTCAGATCTGTTCGTGCAAAGTGTATAGGGATTAAAAATTATATAAAAAATTATGATGAAAGTAAGTTAATATTTTCACTAAAACGCGGATTTGAAAAAACACTAAGAATTGAATTAGTAAATGGCGCTCCTTCAGCAGAGGAGAAAGAATTAGCAGATATTTTAGTAAAAGAGAAATATTCTAATTTAAAATGGTTACAAAAATATGAATAAAACTCAATTATTATTGGATAAGGTTGAATCTGGATTAGGATCATGGTTAGATTTTACAATGCTTTTAAACTTGGATTCAAGTGATTTAGAACCCGTATTTACATTAGCTCAGAAGATTACTCGTAAAAATTTTGGTAATTATTTAAAAATATATATTCCTACAAAGAGATTTCCTGCTATAAGTATTACAGGGACGGAATGCGCCTTAGAGTGCGAGCATTGTAATAAAAAATATTTGCACGGAATGAAACAAATACTAAACACTAAAGAGCTAGAACAATTTTTATTTAACTTATCTAAAAAAAATGGAGTAGGAGCTTTAATATCAGGAGGGAGCACGGTTGATGGTTCAGTGCCTTTATTAAATTTTTTAGATACTATTAAAAAAGTGAAGAGAGAAACAGATTTAATTATAAATACACATACTGGATTACTAAATGAAGAAACAGCGAAGAAACTTGCTGAAGCTAATGTTGATATTGTATCTTTTGATATAAATATGGATGAAGAAGTTGTACGGAATGTATATCATTTAGATATTGAATTAAGTGAATATAAAAAGGCAATAAACTTATTAAAAAAATATGATTTGAATATAGTACCTCATATTTGTATTGGTCTTCATTATGGAAAACTTAAGAAAGAATTAGAATCTATTAAATTTATTAAAGAAACTAAACTAAATCCATCTTTGATTGTTATAATTGTTCTAATTCCTCCTAAAGAATCCAAGATCAAATTTGAGTTACCAAAGCCAGAAGATATTGCGAAAGTGATAACTATTTTAAGAATTGCTTTTCCTAAGACAGAAATTTCGTTAGGATGCATGAGACCTCGTGGAAAAATTAAGACCAAGATTGAGAAAGTTGCTATTAAAGCGGGTATAACTAGAATTGAAATTCCATCTAAAGACACCTTAAAATGGCTGAAGAACTATAATTCTAAAATCCAATTTAAGTTTTTTTCGGCTTGTTGCGCAATCCCAGATAAGTTTGAAAAACTAGCTGAAAGTAATAAATCAGATATTAAAAGATATACGGATATCTAAAATTGACTAATCATGAGTTTTAAAGATGAAATTAAAATTATTGGGTTAAAAGGGATTCCACTAATTGAAAAAGGAGATAATATTCCTGAAATCATAATAGAGACTTTAAATAGAAATGGATTAGCTCTAGAAGATGGAGATATAATCGTTATCGCTCAAACAATTATTTCTAAAAGCAATGGAAGAACGAGGAATTTGAATGAGATACTACCAAGTGAGAAAGCTCTTAAATTATGGAAAGAAATTACGCCAAAAGTAAAAAGTCATGGATTACCAGAGAAAAGTCCTGAATTAATACAAGCAATTTTAGATGAATCTAAAGAAATTATAAAAAGTGAGCATGTATTAATAACTGAAACTAAACATGGATTCATTTGTGCTGATGCTGGAATAGATAAGTCTAATATTGAGGGTGAGGGAATAGTAACTCTATTACCAGAAAATCCTGATAAAGAAGCTGAGAAAATAAGAACAACCTTAAAAAACAAAACAGAAAGGGAAATCGCTATCATAATATCTGATTCGTTTGGTCGAGTTTTTAGATTAGGAGCTATTGGGAATGCTATTGGAGTTTCAGGAATAAATCCAATTTTAGATATGCGAGGTAAAAAAGATTTGTTTGGATATGAACTCCAGACAACTATAGTTGGTCATGCTGATAGTCTTGCTGCCGCAGCACAATTAGTTATGGGTGAATCAGATGAGGGTATTCCGATTGTGTTAATAAGAGGGTATAATTTTGAATTTAATAAGGAAACAACAATAAAATCTATTTTAAGAAAGAAGGAAATTGATTTATTTCGGGATAATGAAGAAGTTTCAATAAGAAAAATTTTAAAAAATCGTAGGAGCTATAAATTACCTTTTACAACTCGAAATGTTGATAGAAAAATTATTGAAGAATGTATTGAGCTTGCACGATGGGCTCCCAGCGCTCATAATAGTCAATTTTGGAGGTATATAATATTAGAAAGAGATAAGTTACGTGAAAGTTTGATAAAGAAAATGAATGAAAAATTAAGAATTGATTTACTAAAAGATGGAAAATCTAAAGAATTCATCAAGTCTAAAGTAGAAAAGACCAAAATTAATTTCTTAAACTCACCTATCTTAATTTTGTTATGCTTGGATACATCTGAATTAGATAAATATCCAGATCCTAAAAGATCACAAAATGAATTCTTATTAGGGATCCAAAGTATTAGTAGCTCAGCAACATATCTACTGCTTGCTTTCGAGATGAAAAAATTGGCAGCATGCTGGTATTGTGCTCCACTTTTTGCTAAGAGTATTATAAAGGAAAATTTGAAACTTCCTGAAACTTATATTCCAATGGCATTTTTTACCGTTGGATACCCTATTCAAGCTATAGAACCCCCAAATCGTAAAAAACTGAAAGAAATAATATATGAACTCCGCTTTTAGAGAAATATAATTATGAGTAAAAATTATTATGTCGTTTTAGCTGGAGGTGTTGGAGCAGCAAAATTAATTGAAGGGTTAGCAAATGTAATTGAACCGAAATTACTCAAGATTATTGTAAACACAGGTGATGATATTGAGTTGTTTGGACTTAAAATTTGTCCTGATTTGGATATTATAACTTATACATTAGCAAATTTAGTCGATAAAGAAAAAGGCTGGGGATTTGCAAACGAAACTTTTAATTGCTTAAATATTTTGAAGCGATATTATGACACAGGATGGTTTAATGCTGGTGATCAAGATTTGGCAACACATATTTACCGAACGGATTTATTTAAACAAGGATTTAGTAAAGCAGAGATCACCAATCTGATATGTCAAAATTTGGGAGTAAAATCTCATCTTATCCCTATGTGTAATGAATCAGTTCAAACATTCGTTACAACTGATTCAGGAACTATGCATTTTGAAGAATACTTCATTAAACATCAATGTAAACCAGAGGTTATAAATATTCATTTTGAAGGAATTGAAAATTCAGTACCCGTTAAAAACGTCTTAAAATATATAGAAAAAGCTAGAAAAATAATTATATGTCCATCAAACCCCATTGTATCAATAGGTACTATCCTTCAAGTGAAAGGGATAAAAAAAGCACTTTCAAAAGTCAAAGATAGAGTTTATTCTATAAGTCCAATTATAGAAGGAATACCAGTTAAAGGTCCAACAGATAAATTAATGAAATGTGTTGGTTTAGAGGTTTCATGTATAGGAGTTGCAAAATTTTATCAAGATTTTTTAGGACATTTCATAATTGACAATAAAGATTGTTTTTTAAAACCTGAAATTGAAGGATTAGGAATAAAAACATATTGCTATGATACTTTAATGGTAAATTTAGAAAAAAAAAAAGAACTAGCTCAGTTTATAATAAAAGTATAATTTAAAAAGAAAAGTAATATTTATGTGGACTCTGTAGCAATTTCTTCCGCTTTATCTTCCAGAGGTACTTCAATTTCTTCTTTTCTAACATAATCTCCTACAGAAGTAAGAAGTTCCTTTATACGTCCTTCTTGTTGTAATTTGATTATTAAATTTCTATGTTTAATAAATGAAATTAACTTAGCAATTACTGGAAAGATTACCATGATTGGTAGTAATAGAACTATAATAACTTCTGGAGAAAATATTACGACACTTTCAATAATAGCGTCTGGTAATACTATTATCGTGACTAAAAACCAACGTGGATGTATGATAACATAACTTATTATTACAAGTAAACTTACACGATAAATAAAATTAAATAGTGTGGATGTTGCCAAATTCCGAGCTCGAGGAGCCGATGAACTTGCAGTTAATGTATCTCTGGCTTCAGAGTCTTCCCGGAAAAGCCGTTCTATATATCTCCCAAGTCTTCTTGTCTTAGATGCAGCAGTAACTAATTTTTTTTCTTCTTCCTCTAATTTTCTCTTTTCTATCATTTCTTTTACATATGAGAATCGCTTACCTGTCTTTGCAAAGAATTTTCCAAGAGCTAATCCTTCTTTCTGCTCTAATTCGATTTCTTTCATCTTCTCTTTGGCTTCTTCTTTTATTTTATCAATATTAGCAGTAACATAATGAGATTCTCTGGCAAGAATATTCAATTGAGCTTCTAATCTTTCACTTCTCTCAACGGAAGGTTTAGTTACTGTATCGGCATAGTTAATCTGGAAGGATAATTCTAAATAAATATAAGCAGATATTCCAAATAAGATAATAGGACTTGCCATAAATGCAAAAAAATCATCGAGAGGGATTTCTTTTACAATTGGATCTATAGGATCAGCCATCGAATTCAAGTATTCATATTGAAGATTAATTAAATTCATCATATCTCTTAAACCAATCACCATTAAAGGAACAATAATCATAAGAACTATTGAACCAATTGCTACAAGAGAATTTTTTGGATCACTTTTGAAAAAAGCTCTAATTGCATAAACAACTGATATTAAGAATAAAATTTGAAAAATAAACAAATAGAGATCTGTTAAAAGTACCTCAAACTCACTGAAAATTAAGGAGGGGATCCTCTGTAAACTAGGTTGAGGTATTGAAAACCATTTACTCAGATAGCCCTCAAAAAAAAACTTAACAAAATTAAACATATAATTACTTTGAGCCAAAGCCGCGATAATAAATGCACAACCATATGCAATAAGTAAACCAATACCATAAATTAAATAAGAAAATACGTTTTTTAACGCTTCAAAAAAAGCCAAAATTACAAATTCATTGTCAGCTGTGACAATTACCTTATCAAAATCAAAAATTGATATATAAAAAACACTAAATATCAAAGAAAACACTACAAGGTTAACAATTTTTAATGTTAATAAATATCCGCGCGCCATTATTTAATACGCCCTCCCTTTTTTCTTTGCTTCCATATAATTACTTAAAACTTGATTCATCATGTCATCAGGTCCACATGTTATTATACTTATTCCCAGATTACGAAATCCTTGCTTAATAGTTAAAATATGTTCTAACATTTCTTCACTAATGGCTTCTGCTAAAGCTTTATCTGTTGATGACAGATCAATTTCATGAATTTCAAACCATGGACTGAAAGGATTGATAACAATAATAGTATGATTGAAAGGGATTAATTTTTTAATGGCTTGTGAAATATCTTTAGGATTTGCCTCTAAATCAGATATAACAAAAACTAAACTGCGCTTTTGGAAACGCTTTGTAAAATGATCCATTGCTTCAATCATTTTACATTTTCCTTGTGGTTTTACTCTTGCAACAAAATCTAAAACTTGATAAAAGTGTTCTTCTCCACTATTTGGTTTCAAAAAATTTAGATTTTTTTTATCTGAAAAAGTAAATACTCCAACATTATCTCTTCGGGTTAAAGCAACTTTAGTTAAAAGCATGCAAGCTCTTATTGCATATTCAAATTTTGTATTTTCAATAGCTCCACCAGCCATTGTATCTGATGAATCGACTATTATCATTACTGTTACATCTCTTTCGGTTTCAAACTCTTTAACGATTAATGTTTGAGTTCGAGCACTAGCTTTCCAATCTATCAATCTATATTGATCACCAAAAACATATTTTCTCATTCCATAAAATTCCGAACCAAGCCCTTTTTGCTTCGATCTTTGTAATCCATAATTTAATTGTAAAGAACGTTTTGAACCTAAAATTTCAATTCTTTTAATGTCTTCATAAGGCGGATATACAAGAATATCTGTAACACTATCCGGTACAATTCTTTCAAGTGAATTAAAACCTAATCTATCCTTTACTGTTGTTGATAAAGGACCGATGGCATATTCACCTCTAACCTTTGGTTCAAGAACGTAAGAAAATTTAATTACAGCTTTAGGACCAATTCTTGTGGAAATAAAATTTTCACCTAAAATTAATCTAAAAAGTTGTGGATTGTAGCTATCTCTTATTTCAATAAAATCAAAACTATTTCGTCCAATATTTTCAATAACTACTTTTACATGAACAAAATCATCCTTGAATACTTTTTCTTTTTCGAGTTCCCTATGTACTTTTAATTCCTCTATATTCATTTTATAATGGAAGATAGGTAAACTAATGATTGTACTAAATAAAAGTAAAATTGCGAAGTACACTAAAAAATAATTTTCAAAGGCAAACCCAGCCGTAAGAAAAAATACGGCAAATAAAATTAGACTTCTACCTTTACCACCTAAAATTAGACTCCACCATTTTTTACACTTTTTTTTCTGTCAATCCTTACAAAATATTACATCTATAAAAGATAAAAAAAATTGTTTAGATAGGGATTGGGATATCCTCTGTAATTGTTTTAAGAACACTCACTGAATCTAGACCTTCTAACTCTGCTTCTGGTTTTAAGAGAATTCTATGATTTAATGCCGGAACAATTAATGCTCGTATATCATCGGGAGTTACATATGAACGGCCTAAGATCGCTGCACGGGCTTTGGAACTTTTCATAAGAGTTAAACTTGCCCGTGGTCCGCATCCTAAAGCTATTTGAGGGTGATTTCGAGTCTTTAAAATTAGATCTCTAATATATTTGAGAATTCTATCATCAATATATACTAAGTTCATAATCTTTTGAGCAGCAAGAATCTCTTCACCATTAGTTATAGCTTCTATTGAAGGTGACTCACCTGAAATCTGTCTTCTCATAATTTCTACCTCTTCATCTTGTTCTGGATAATCTAGCCATAATTTAAAAAGAAATCGATCAACTTGTGCTTCTGGTAATGGGTATGTACCTTCCATTTCTACAGGATTTTCAGTTGCTATTACGATAAAAGG
>JABXKB010000192.1 GCA_013375485.1 Promethearchaeota archaeon
AATGTATCTCCACGATAAATTACCCCATCTAGATCAAAAATAGCTAATTTTATATCTTTCAGAGCTTCAATTAATTCTCGCATGGTAAAATTTAAAACCATCCTACTGGAAATCCTAATAATAATATCAAAATCTGCATACCTATTGGTATAAAAATTGGGTTTAAAATATTATCTGCTGTGTATACTGGAAAATAATCAGTAAGGAAGAATATAATGGCTCCAATAATCGCATATACAGGACCCACAAGTATAAATCCAATTATATATGCCACAATCACTCCAGCTAGAAATCCTTCAACGGATTTGGTATCCCCACTTCTTACTTTGACCTTATGTTTTCCATATTTTTTTCCAATTAATGCTGCGGCTGCGTCTGAAAGACATGCTATGAGTATTCCTGCAAAAAACACTGAAATAGGGATTATTCCTGCCATATAAAGCATATAAGAAAAAATAAATCCTGTAATAATGTATATTTGTGGACCAGTTGCATTTATCTCTTTCTTTCTTAACATTGAATGTGTTAAATAATTGAAAAGTGAGTATTCTGGACCCCAAATAATTCTGATTAAATCAGAAATTATAGCAAACATTAACGAGCCAATCAAAGCCATCATTGTTAGATATATTACACTCTGAAAATCTCCAAAAACAAATGGATATAAATCAATTGGACCCCATAAAAATTCATATCCTAGTGGAAAATTATTAATTAAAACGATTACGCTATCACTTATTATAAGAGTGACTGGATAAAGGAGCGTAAAAAACCCAAAATAAGCTAAAACAAGGAGAAATCCTGTTAAATGAAAACTTTTTCTTATCAACTCCTTTTTAAAGGGTATGTCTTCGAGATATGGGTCTTCTTTAGTTAATTTCTCGATATATGTTTGTAATGTATGCTTTTTTCCACCATTTAGTTCTACTTTTTCATTTTCCAATTTCATTTTCTTTACTACTCTTCTGACTATCGCAAAAAAGGTAAAACCGATCAGTAAATTAATCCAAATCCACCATACCATAAAACCATTATATGGATAAGGAAAAAATCTAACAATAGAATTATAATATCCAAAAATTAAAAAACAGACACCACATACTGTGGTAGAAATTCCCCCATATTTATTGTTTGCTTTAAATCCCTTTCGCCCAATATGAATCATTAGGATCATTAAAATAAAAAAAGAAAGCGATAATGTCACATTATAAATATTATCAATAACAGCCCAATAGTCCATAATTAATCTGATAAAGAATTTTATTAATTAATTAAATAATTAATAATCTATTAATTAATTTAGCTTTAATAATGGGTCCTCAGAGAAATAATTTCATTAATGTATTATTAAAAGAATTAAACCCCCAAGTTCCATTATATTGTACAGGATACCCTGAGATAGAGTTTATTGATAATTACATAAAGCAATATAATATTACGCCTACACTTCCAGAATTTATATTATATAATAAGAATTATAGCATCATACAAAAAATGGGCTTTGATGCAATTTCTTTGTGGGATTTTCGACGAGGAGAAGGTGGTTATAGATTAGATGATCAAAAAAGAGTAGATGGTTGGGGACGTATTTATAAAGGTGAGTGGTATTTATGGGATGGAGTTTTCAAAAATGAAAAGATTATAGGTGAATGGAATTACCTGAAACTCCCATCTAAAGAAAAATTATTGAATTTAAACGATTTTTTAAGGAAAGAAAAAGAAAATTTACATTATGTAATCTCCTTACCTGGGTTGTTTGAAAAAACTTGGCAATCAATGGGTTTTTATTATTTCGCAAAGTCTTTAAAAAAAAACATTGAATTTGTGAAAATCGTTGTCTTATTTTTCTCAGATTATGTAAAAAAATTAATTAAAGTTCTCCAAAATACTGGAGCACAATCATTTCTAATAGCAGATGATTATGGGTATAAAAATAGAACATTTATATCTAAAGAAGTATGGCTTCAACTCTTCTCTAAAAAATATGAAGAAATTATCAGAATTATTCATGAAAGAAACCAGAATATTATAATACATTCTGATGGATATATTTCTGACATGATTAGAATTTTTATCGATTTAGGATTTGATGCAGTTCAGAGCTTAGAGCCCAATTCAGGAGTAGATATATTTATTCTTTTTAAAAAGTTTCAAAATCAGATCTGCTTTATTGGTAATCTAGATATGTCCCTCTTATCTTTTGGAACCCCCCAACAGGTAAGAAATTATGTCATAAAATTAATTCAAAAATCAAAAAAATATAATTGTTCTTTAGCAATTTCTCCAACACAACAAATTAATCTACAATGTAAACCCACAAATATTAATGCAATGATAGAAACCACTAAAATATTTAAATAATAATTTTGATAATTACTACAAGTATATACTTTATAAAAATAATAACAGTGCTTAAGGTATTTTTCTTACAAAATTTTCAAAAGTTAATTAATAAAGAAATAATAATATAATTTATTAGAAAGTTCGAAATAAAAAAAAATAAATAAAATTAAAATAAGTAAATTATATCTATTATAATAAGATTATATTACAAATTAGATCCTCAAAATATATCCTAATTATAAATTACAAAAAAAAATGATAAACTTGGAACCAACTACAGACTCGCTCGATGACATTTTGAAAAAACTGCTGGCAGCTATCCCAGAAGTAAAAGCCGCCGCAATTGTTTC
Organism: Promethearchaeota archaeon; assembly: GCA_013375485.1. Taxonomy (GTDB): domain Archaea; phylum Asgardarchaeota; class Lokiarchaeia; order Sigyniarchaeales; family SOKP01; genus Loki-b32. Next base: position 2,694 of record JABXKB010000192.1, read on the forward strand.
TGCTGAAGGTTTACCAATTGCATCTGCATTACCTCAAGGAGTAGATGAGACAAGGATAGCCGCGATGACGGCCGCGTTGCTCTCGTTAGCCGAACGGTCTGTTATCGAGATGGAGAAGGGTGAGTTCGATCAATTATATGTTAAGGGAAGCGATGGTTATCTCCTGGTGCTACAAGCTGGTCCCAATGCTGTATTAACTGTTTCTACGACGAAGGATGTAAGATTGGGATTAATATTTTTGGATTGTAAGCGAACGTGCGAAAAAATCGCGAAATTAATCTAATCAAGTTACAGTTCCTTCTCATTTTTCAAGAATATTTAGTGATTTTTATCCATTTTCTCCATTTCTTTTTATGAATTAAAGATTTATAAGATGCATTAACGAAATTTATAATAATAGTTTATTTCTAAGAATTTTAAAAAATCAATTAAATAACATATTTTGATTCAAATGACTGATGACAAGTTAAATAATTATATGTATGAATTCATAGAGAAAATATGTAATGAAGTTGGTCCAAGGGAATCTGGTACAGAGCAAGAAATATTAGCAGGAAATATAATAGAAGAAGAATTAACAAAAATCTGCGATGAAGCCCATCAAGAAGAATATATAAGTAGTCCTCATGCATTTCTTGGAGGAATAAGGTATTCTTCCTTTCTGGTTTTAGTGTCAATACTTTTATATTGGCTTTCATTGTTGATTGATCTTAGAATATTACTAATCGATAACCTATATAGCCTTATCTTTATGACTATAGCTTTTATTCTTATTATAACAAGTGTTAGTTATTTCATTTTAGAGGTGATGAAATATCATGAGAGCTTCGATTTCCTCTTCCCTAAAAGAAAATCGAAAAACATTGTTGGAGTAATAAAACCATCAAGAAATATAAAAAATAGCGTTATTTTTTCAGCACATCATGATTCTGCATTTGAATTCAATACATTTTATTATTTAAAAAGATTTGGGCAAATTATAATTAATGTAGGATATCTTGGGGTTGGAATAATATTCATTGTAATTATCTTGAAACTTATTTTGCAACTATTATCAATTGATTTTATAATTTTATTTTTATCATTTGGTTTCTTCTTCCTTGTTTTTATCCCAATAATTCTGGTTTATATGTTCTTTCATAGTTATCATCCAGTCTTAGGAGCATTTGATAACTTATCTGGAGTGGCTGTTGTTCTAGGAATAGGTAAATTTTTATCACAAAATGAAGATAATCCGGAAATTTTTCCTAAAAATACTCAAGTTTATTTAATTTCATTTGCAGGAGAGGAAGCTGGATTAAGAGGTGCAAAACGGTACACTAACACTCATTTTCATGAACTGAAAGAAGAGGGAACAGTAGTGGTTAATATGGATAGCATTGGAAAAAAAGGTATTGTTATTATACATGACAGGGAACCGGGAATAGGGGCAAAGCACGATCCAAAAATATACCAACCATTATTCGAGATAGCTAAAAAAATCAATCCTAACGCTAAAATTTCTCCTTTACCATTTGGAGCAACTGATGGTGGGGCATTTAGTAAAAAAGGAATACCCACAGCATCAATTGGTGGCCTTAACCTAAAAGATGAACTTCCGCCCTATTATCATACAAGACTAGATATTCCTGAAAATGTTGAAAAAGAAGCACTAGGTCAATTTCTTAAGATTTGTTTGGAATATCTAAAATATCTAGATACTCAATGATACATTTAATTGTCTTATATGATCTTTAATAGAATTTATCCACGATGATGGATTTTACTGAAATTTACTAATACACCATATTTGAATTTTTTTATCACATTTTCCATCAGAAAAAGCTTTTACAACTTTTAGAATAGATTATAAATATGTATTAATATTATAATCTCTTGAGAAATAAATGCCACAGAAGATATGGAAGTACCCTATTAATACTCAGGATGTAAATTTTGTATTAGAAATACCAGAAGGGGCGAAACCATTATATTTTGAAGTCCAAAGAGGTGTCCCAACCTTATGGGTGTTAGTAAATCCCAAACACAAATTTGAAAAAAGATATTTCCGGATAGTTGGCACTGGGGATATTATAGAAGAAGATAACTTGAATTATATCGGTACAATCCAATTGGCTGATGGCGACTTAATTTTTCATTTATTTGAGTGTTTAAGAGATTAATTATTAAATGAATATGTCAAACTAAATTAATTTGGAGAGGATTAAAATCGAAAATAAAAAAAGTTCATATTTTATTGATGTTAAAGATGCTCCTAAGTTTCAGCAAATGGAAGGATTAGAAACGACAATTCTTACCGGATTACATGGTGAGAAGATGACTATGGCGCTCAATGCCACTTTACCAGGGCATACAGTTCCTATGCACTCTCATAAACATGAACAAATCGGCATGGTGTATGCAGGTGAAGCAATACTACGAATTAGAAACGAAGAACGAATCGTTAAGAAAGGAGACTTTTATTGTATTCCCTCTAACACTCCTCATGGCGATACATGTATCGGTGATGAACCATTCGTAATGCTCGATATTTTTTATCCCTTAAGAAAGGATTTTCTAAAAAATTCGCATTTCAAATAATTCCAATAATTACTTAAGTTAGTTTCTTAACATTTTTTTGAATTAATTTCGCGTTTGGAATGATTGCTTTTTCTAAATTTGGTGAATAGGGAATAGGAACGTCTGGAGTGTTAATTCTTAAGATAGGTTTCTTTAAATAGTGGAAACCCTCTTCTGCTACAAATGCTGAAATTTCTGCACTTACTGAACAAGTTTTACAGCCTTCATCTACAATAATCAATTTACCTGTTTTTTCAACAGAATTAAGGATTGTTTTTTTATCCATTGGAACTAAAGTCCTTGGATCAATAACTTCACAATGAATATTTTCTTCTTTTAATTTAGAAGCAGCTTTAATGCTTTCTTGCACCATAGCACCGGTAGCAACAATTGTCACATCATCACCTTCAGTGAATTTCCTGGCTTGCCCAAATGGTATCGTGAAATCTTTATCCAATGGTACTTCACCAGTTAAGTAATAAGCCCTCTTATTCTCAAAAAAGATTACAGGATCATCATCTCTTATCGCGGTCTTCAATAATCCTTTAAAATCTCGGGTATCCGATGGTAATACAACTTTTAAACCCGGCACATGCATAAACCATGATTCAAAAGACTGTGAATGTTGCGCAGCACCCATTATACCCGTCCCGAATGGAACTCTAATAGTAACAGGAACAGAAATTTGACCTCCATACATATATCTTGCTTTTGCGGCTTGATTCACAATCATCTCCATACATACAGTTAAAAAGTCCGCAAACATAATTTCCGCAATAGGACGCATTCCAACCATGGCAGCTCCAACAGCACAACCCAAAATCGCATTTTCACTAATTGGTGTTTCACGAATTCTCTCAGAACCAAATTTTTCTAATAAACCTTCTGTTACAAAAAAGGGGCCTCCAAACTTACCTATATCTTCTCCTATTAAGAATACAGATTCATCACGTTCCATTTCTTCATCAATGGCTAACCGTATAGCATCTAAACCTCTCATAGTTTTAGTTTCTTCACCCATTTTAGGTCCCTCCTAAATTCATTGGATTTTTATATATATCATCTAAAACTGTATTAGTATCTGGTTTTGGACTCTTTTTAGTTAATTTAATACTTAGCTTTATTTGTTCTAAAGTATCGTCCTCAATTTTTTGAATAATAGCTTTATCAATAAGTTCACTCTTGATAAGTTTTATTTTATAGGCTTCAATTGGGCATTTTTTTTTCCATTCTTCTTTTTCTTCCGTTGAGCGGTATTTATCAGCATCCAATGTCATTTGACCTCCCCACCTATAAGTTTTGCATTCAATTAACATGGGACCATCTCCCTTTCTTGCGAGCTTCACTGCTTCTTTAATGGTCTTATATACCTTGATTACATCATTACCATCAATAGTAATACCTTTCATCCCATATCCTTGGGCTCGGAGTGAAAGATCTTTAATAGCAGAAGCATAATGAACAGGAGTGCTCCACCCATACATGTTATTCTCTAAAACAAAAATTATAGGAAGTTTCCATATAGTAGCAAGATTCATAGTTTCATGTAACATGCCTTGGTTTGCTGCACCATCACCAAAGAAAGTAAGAACAACCTTACCTTCATTTCTCATTTTTGATGCTAAAGCAACTCCAAGGGCTAAAGGAGGTCCTGCTCCAACAATTCCATTTGCACCAAGCATATTTTTAGAAAAATCAGCAACATGCATCGACCCACCACGACCCTTGCATATTCCTTCTTCCTTTCCATAAATTTCCGCCATTAGTGAATTAATATCCCCACCTTTAGCAATAAAATGACCATGACCTCTGTGCGTAGAAGTAATATAATCATTATCATTAATCGCAGCACAAGCTCCAACAGCTATAGCTTCTTCACCTGTATACGCGTGCACAAAAGGTGATTTGATTTTACCAGTATCTTTTGAAATTCTTAGTTCAAATTCACGAATCAATAGCATCTTTTTATAAAGATTAATTAATTCATCAGAGCTCAAATCCTTAGGTAATTCAACACTACTCATTTTTAAACACTCTTCTTTTTAAAAATAAATATTTTGTTTATTAATTTCCATTATTAGCTTTTTATGAATTGAAATTTAATCAAGAATATTTAACTCTTTCTTTTCATGAATTAATATATCATATTCGTAAATATTTTTTAAAGCAATTAAAAATTTAATATTCATAATGACTAAAAATAATCATTATTATGTAATTATAAAGCCTTATCGTCAAGATTTTATCACTAATCCTAAGGAAAATGAAGATAAAATCATGGAAGATCATTTTCATTATTTAAAGTCATTATTAAAACAGAAAAAACTATTTTTAGCCGGTCCAACATTAATAACTGAGGATCCTTTTGGCCTTATAATTCTGGAAGCAAACACAGAGGAAGAAGCTAAAAAAATAATAGAAAATGATCCTTCAATTAAAACAGGAATACAGAAAGTTGCAGATTTTAGGCCTATTCGCTTATCCCTCACAAGGAAATAGAGATTTTCAATTCAATTTTCCATATGAGTTTATAATACCTTTTCTTCTAAATACAATAAGTGTAAAACCACAAACTATTAATTTTTTAATACATTTTATCAATTACTCAACTTAGTTAAATTTCATGTATTTTACAGGTACATTCATATGTTTAAACTTTACACCATTGAAGGAAAGATTGAGATACCACCCTTTTTATTTGGCCAAAAAAAAGATGTAAGCGCCAGAATAATACTTTCAGAAGATTATGAAGGTATTATAACTCGTGATTACGGATTTATTATCGCAGTAGTAGATGTTCTTAATGTAGGAAAGGGCATAATCATACCTGGCAATGCTAATACCTTTCATGAAGTAATTTTTACAATTCTCGCATTCAAACCAACAGTTTCAGAAGTAGTAGAAGGAACCGTAGTTGAAATAGTAGATTTTGGCAGTTTTATACGTTTAGGTCCGTTAGATGGATTAGTTCACGTATCTCAAATTTGCGACGATTATATTTCATATGAACAAGTAGGGAACCGATTTATCGGAAAAGAAACTGGAAAAATCCTTGAAGTCAATGATCAAGTCAGAGCAAAGATAATTGCAGTTTCTTTAGGTACTGGAAGAAGTGGAAAACTTGGCTTAACAATGAGACAAAAATTCTTGGGAAAAGAAGAATGGATTAAAAATGATATTGAAGACACATTTGCTGAAAAGGAAGTAAAACCAACCAAATCAAGTGAAGTTGAAGATAATATAGAATAATCAATTTGGAAGTAGAGTGAATAATTATGAAAGAGAAGGCGTGCAAGAATTGTCATTTAATAACTAAAAATGAAACACTTTGCCCTAAATGTAAGACACATACACTTAGTGAGGATTTTACCGGAGAGGTTATAATAATAAATCCTCAAGAATCTAAATTTGCTGAATACCTTAAAATTCATTTCCCTGGTAAATATGCCTTAAGAGTACGCTAAATTTTTAAGTGATTTATGAGTATTTTTAAAGCTTTTTTTATTAAATATTCTTGATATAAATGGATTATAATTTACGAATTCCTCTTGATAAAAGGCATTTATTTACAGAACCTCTTGATATTTTAATCGCAGGATCTCGAGAGGAAACTATTATTCAAGTAGAAAATGTTTTTCAGGACTATTTAAAATCCGAAAAAGTAATAAACTTTTATATTGTAGGAGATATTGTTGCTAAAGATTTTCTATCTAATCAGTTCTTGAAGAACTTTATA
>JABXKB010000193.1 GCA_013375485.1 Promethearchaeota archaeon
ATCCAAAAATCTGAATGGATTGATATTCATATTCCATTGAAGTTTGGAATACCCCAAAACACAGGAGATACAGTTGGTCCAGGAGGGATATTTCGTAGTCTAAGAACGATACCTGTTATAGTTGAAATTTTAAAAGATATTGAAGAATTATGCCCTAATGCATTAATATTAAATTATACAAACCCACAAAGCACTACAATGCTCAGTACTTATCAAACAGCCCCTAATGTTCAATCAGTAGGACTATGTCATGAATTGTTTTATTTAGAGTCAAAAAAATTCGGAAAAGTTCTAAATTATAGCAAAATAGATACATCAACCAAAAAGAAATTTCAAATTCTTTATGGTGGATTAAATCATTTTTCTTGGATAACTAAGTTTGAATATGGCGAAAAAGATCTTTATCCAATATTACGAGAAACAGCTGATTATATGTATAAATCAGGAAAGTTTGGTAGACCCTTTAATTTTTATCTCTTAAAACAAACGGGATATCTAACATATGTAGAGGATAGGCATGTAGCTGAGTTTTTACCAAAATATTATAATTATTTTAATCATTGGGATAGACCTTTTAATATTACTGATTTAAGAAGTGTGAATAGAGTTCAATTAGAAAGAAAATTCATGTACTCATTGATTAAAGCTCTAAAAAGAAAAAGATTTAGTTGGATTATTAAATTATTTTTGCGCCCAACAGAAGGTATAGAAAAAGCACTATTAATGGCTAAAGACAGAGAGAGGAACATTTCAAGACATCATGTATGTAATGTATTGAATGATGGAACTATCCCATCCTTACCAAATAATTGTGTAATTGAAATTCCCTGCTATTTCAAGAATGGAAAAATTCATAAAGTAAAGATAGGAAAACTTCCTAACCCAATTAAGAAATGGGTTATTCTTCATGCAAAAAATCAGCAATTAGTAGTAGATGCTGCATTATCTGGAAGCCCAGATGATTTAACTAAAGCCTTATTGGCGGATCCTATGTGTTCTTTTATAGAAGATGATGAAAAGATAGAATTTTTAATGATGAATATGTTATATTATCAGCAGCAATGGTTGCCTAATTTCTCGGAATCCATCCCAAAGTATACTGATTTAAAAAAAATGAAATATTTGGTTGAAAAAAGGGAATTATCCACAAGAAAACTTGCAAGAAAGGAAAAATATCATCCAAATGAGAGTATTAAAAAAAATTCCTGGCCTTATAACACTTAAGCATTATGGGATTTCTATAATTTATAGCTATCCTAATCGAAATTGCAAAAATATAAGAAATTACTCATAATTAATATGTTTAAAATAAAATAAATGATTTTTAGATTTGAAATTCATATGTAAATTTATTGTTACTAAATTATTAATTATTTTTGAGAGATGTTTTTGTTGGAATTAAAATTTTGTTGTGCTTGGCTTTATGCTATTTCAAAATATAATAAATACGCTGAAACTTTTAAAATTAGAGATGTGTTAAATGCTCTGAAACAAATTAAAAAATTGGGTTTTAATACAACTGAATTAGAAGTAATGCGGAAAAAAAATCTTGAAGAAATGCATAACAATAAAAAGTTAATATTAGAGAACTTGGAAAATTTAAATTTAAAAGTAAATAATTTGTGTGCGGTATTTCCAGAATTAATGACGACAGAATGGGAAAATTATATTGATTTATTCGAAAGATCTACTGAATTAGCAGTCTATTTTGGATGTGATACAATTCAAGTAGACTCCCATATACCTCCATTAAAATATGATTCCGAACTCCCCTATGACGAAACGATAAAATTTGATATAGATGTTAAAATAAAAGTAGAAGATGGTCCCGGATCTTTTAATTGGAAAAATCATTGGAAAAATATCGTGAATTCTATTAAAAAGTGTGATTCGATTGCTTATGATAATGGTTTGAAGCTATGCTTAGAACCCAGAGTTCATGAATCAATACCTAATACCGATGCAATATTAAGATTGTTTGATTGGGTCAATTCAGATAATTTTGGAGCGGTTTTAGATTGTGGACATTTACACGCTCAAAAGGAAACCATTCCACTTTCTGTCGAAAAATTAGGAAAGAAAATATTTTTTGTTCACGCCTCTGATAACGATGGACGTGTTAATCTGCATTTAGGAATTGGTCGAGGGAATATTGATTGGGAAGGAACACTAAAAACGTTAAAAAAACATAAATATAAAGGTTTTATTGCTATAGATATAGGAAATTTACCTTCTGAATACGATTTAGACCAAGAAATTCATAATTCTATCGGTTATCTTAAAAATCTTGCTAGTAAAATCTATGATTAGAATAAATAGTATTAATTATGTATTTAGAAACCCATTTTATTTTAAAAAAATAATTTTTTATTGATTATATCTTCAATAATTAAATAGTTAAAAGAGTATTAGAACCATGAAACAATTAACAGGTATAGTAATAGGCGCTGGTAGCCGTGGAGCGGATGCATACGGATCCTATGCCTTAGCGTATCCCAAAGAATTAAAGTTTGTGAGTGTTGCAGAACCAAATACCCTCAGACGTGAAAAATTTGCAATTAGTCATAATATTCCAAAAAATTATGAATAAAATTATTGGAAAGTCATTCTAGAGCAGCCAAGATTTGCTGATATAGCAATTATCACTACACAAGATAAAATGCATTATGAACCTGCAATGAATGCTATGAAACAAGGTTATCATGTACTTTTAGAAAAACCGATGGCTACAACAGAGGAAGATTGTCGCAATTTAGCAAAAACTTCAGAAGAGACGGGTGTTATTCTACAAATATGCCATGTTTTGAGGTATACTAAACTTTTTAGTACTTTAAAGGAGATTATTGATTCTGGAAAATTGGGTGAGATAATCAATATTAATTATTCAATAAACCTTGCTCATTGGATTTATGCGCATAGTTTTGTTCGAGGGAACTGGAGAAACCAGAAAGAGACATCCCCTATGATTTTAGCTAAAGCTTGTCATGATTTTGATATTCTTTATTGGTTTGCAAGTGCTGATCCTGTTAAAATTTCTTCTTTTGCTCGATCAAGTTATTTAACAAGCGAGAATCGTCCCAAAGGTGCCAGTAAAAGATGTATTGATGGGTGTTCTTATTTAAATGTATGTCATTATAATGCTATCAATCTATATTATAAAACTGTTCAATTTCATAATGATCTTATGCAAACTGAAAGAAAATTGGTGCGGTGGTTTATCAACCTGTGGAAAAATCATCCTACAATTACTAATTTATTAATACCTCAATTCAGAAAAAATACACCATATCGAGGTTGGCCAATTAATACCATCTCAGAAGATTTATCAGATGAAGGTATATCCAACGCACTAAAAGAGGGTCCTTATGGACGTTGTGTATATGACTGTGATAACGATCAACCTTCAGCTCAAATAACTAACATTAAGTTTTCAAATCAGATTGTCGCTACATTAACGATGCACGGACACTCGTATAGAGAAGGTCGATTTATTAGAATTGATGGAACAAAAGCAAGTTTAATTGGAAAATTTACTCTAATGGGAATGCCCGTCACCCTCTATGACCATCTAACAGGGAAATCAATTCATTATAAAATAAAACTTTCAAAAAACCCGCACGAATATGAGGATCATCCTCTAATTAGAAGATTTCTAGCCTCAATTCGAGGAGAAGAAAAACCATTAACAACTGCTCGAGAGTCTCTTCAAAGTCATCTAATGTCTTTTGCAGCAGATCGATCCTTTAAAGAAGAGAAGATTATTCATATAAAGAACTAGATTTGAAATTATCTATCATAAATTTATAGTATATAAATACTAGAAATCAATTTATTTAGTATAATGTCTCCGTTCAAAATACCTTCTAAAGTGAAAAAAAAATTAGGAAAAATAGATCGAAAAGATAACAACTTGAATTATTCTTTGCAACCTTTTGTTTCAAAATGGTTAAGAGATCACCCACCCGAATTGAGTTATGCATTGAAACCACCAGAAATGAACTTTGAAACATGGAAACAACAGATTAAAGAATTAATCTTAAATAAAATACCAACTTTAGAACCCCTGCCTTTTAACAAACAACAGTTAAAGATATACGGTGAAACAACATCAAATGGAATAAAATTTATCCAATTTTCTTTAATGGCAATTCCGGGATTAAGAGTACCTGGAGTAATATGTATTCCTGAAAAAATTGAATACAAAGCACCTGCTTGTATTTGCATACATGGACATGGGCAAAGCATTTATAATTCCATTGGAATTAAAAAATCCAAGAATAAAGAATATTTTGGATATGAATTAGCAAAACTGGGATTAATAACTCTATCTTTTGATTGGATTGGAAGTGGGGTTCGGGAATCCTTTAAAAATAAATATCTTTTTTTCCTTCAAGAAGAAGGGCAAAGATCTAATTGGCTTCGTTTTATGGGATTAGACATGCTAGGCCTTCGAATAACTGAAGTAAGATCATTAATTAATTTCTTAGAAAATCGTGATGAGGTAGATCCTAAACGAATAGGAATCATTGGACATTCAGGAGGGGGCACACTTACTTTATTTGCCACAATTTTTGATGATAGAATTAAAGTTTGTGCTACTTCAGGATACTTTAGTACTTGGGATCATTCAATTCTAGCAATGTATCATTGTGGTTGCAATTATGTTGCAGATTTAAGAAAATACCTTGAATTATACGATGTATATTCTTCTCTTGCTCCTCGCCCTTTAGCTATTACGATTGGGAAAAAAGATAGAATCTTTCCCTATAAAGGAACTAAAGTTTCCATCCCGATAATCAAAGAAGCTTATCAAGAAATCAATCATCCCGAAAATCTATTGATACATGTACAAAGAGAAGGTCATAGATTTAGTGGAGAAAAGATATATCCATTTATACTAAGCCATCTATGAATTTTTATTTCTTAGCAAAAGGTTCAAGGTCTAAAGCTTCAAATAATCCATCATTAGCTTCAATAGTACCCAAAAAGTGCCATTCACCCTCTTCAACATTTTGACCATTCGCATACGTGTTCGCCATATCATAAAGACGGTTGAAATTTTCATAATGTAAAGCAATTCTGTTTTCTGCATAATCTCTTGCTGACCATGTAGTAATTAAAAATTGCCAATCACTACTCTGTAATAATAGAAGTTCTCTTGCCATCTGTTTAAGAATTTTGGTTAAATTAGGATCATTTGAATCCTTATATTTTGCGATGATATTTTCGCTCTTAGCTTCGCTTTCGTATATTCTCTCCCATGTCCAGGTCGTCCACTCGTTAAGCCATACCCAGTGAGATGAAGCTTGCCCCCAAGAGCCCTCGATCAAACTTACCACCTTATTTGGCGGATTAGCTTCAAGATATAACCGTGTATTAGTTAATTCTACTTCTGGATCATCTTCCATCCACCGTAGTACTCTTGCTATCCACCAATTTCCCTCGAACCACCAATGTCCAAAGAGTTCCGCGTCGTAGGGAGCCACAACAATTCCATTTCGCCCATTTTTATCTTTATAATCTCTTAGGATATCTTTTACTAGATTTACATAATGACCTGCATTTTCATCCAATTTTCCTGGTATATCTTCAGGCCAGTATAGCATTTTCTTTCCCAAATCTAATTTTGCTTCTGTTACTTTCCAGTAGCGTAAACCACCAGGGTAATGCTTTTTATGGAAATCTAAATACTCTGCACAGCCGGGGTATCCATGTTCACCACTCCAAACAACGATTCCGGTCTTTTCATCTCTTGTAAAAAATCCAACAGGTCCAGGAGTGCTGGGATCAGTAGACACTAAATATGGTTCATATTGAGATTTTTCAAAAGAAGTTGGGATTTCTTCATATTGGGATTCAAATTGCTTCCAGAGTTCAGCAAGCAAAGGAAATCGAGCTGCATAAACTCCTTGAGATTTTCCACCTAATAATAAAGCGGTGTCAATAAAAAAATACTTCAAACCATTTTTAGCTAGAAAATATTCTACTCCAGGTCGTTCATATTCTTCGTTTGTTATAGGGTTTTTCCATCGGTATCCAGGACGATATGCACATTCAGGTAACCAAGCACCCGTAGGAGCTCTCCCAAAATGTCTTTTATAATTGTCAACTGCAGTTTTAAATTGAGCATCGATTGATGAATCTTTAGAAAGTAATGGGGCGTATCCATGAGTTGCCCCACATGTGATGATATCAATAAGACCCATATCTTGTAGATTTTTATATGCCCCCACAATATCTTTATTGAATCTATTTATGAAATTGTCTCTGACTCGGTCATAGAACTCTTGCCACCACTTAGTTAATTTGATTCTTCCATCATTATATTTATTTTCTGTAAAATCCTCAGAATCATATAAAGCTGCATTATATTTTTCTTCTAGATAACCTAAAAAGCTATCAACAAATCTAGGGTGACGAAGCATCTCACATAGGACAGGTGTAATACCAATAGTAAGTTTTGGATGGTATCCATCGTCTATAAGCTTATATAATTCCATTAAAAGCGGTATATAAGTTTCAGCGGCGGCCTCATTAACCCAATCCATACCATGAGGCCAAATACCATGCCCTATAACCCATGGTAAATGGGAATGTAATACTAATGTATATTCACCTAAAATTTCTGACATAATTTTCTACTTTTCTTTTTCTTTTTTTAATAATTCGAAATAAGCTATTTTTATATAATTTTCTATATCTTAAATACTAAAGACAATCTGACTATTTTTTAAACTCTCTAAAAACATTTCAAGATTGTGTTTAGAAAATATAATTTAAAGTAAAAGGTCTCAATAAATTTTTAAAAATCGTTAAAGTTATATAATCTTATTTAGCTTTTTATCATATATAATTTCCAATTGAAACGTGATTATGAAAAAGTAGGATTTTAATGACTTACAATCCAATTAAAAATTTAAATGAATTGAAAAAAAACGGTCGAATAATAGGGAAAGCTAATTATGTTTTCACTCCCGAGATTTCAAGCTCTATAGGATCAATTCATGGTAGCTTATTCAAGCAAAATGAATCAGTTGTACTTGGAAGGGACCTTCATAATGATAGCCGGATGTTAAAAAGAGCATATACTTCAGGTTTGATGTCTACTGGTATAAATCTTTTAAACCTTTCAGACTGTACCTTTCCACTTTTACAATTTACAATTAGACGTTTTGGAGCGAGTGGAGGTGTTTATTTCTCAGGAGGTCATTTATTTAGTGAAGATGTAGGAATTCGGTTCTTAGATGCGGGAGGGATTGAATTAGCACAATCAGAGATTCAGAAAATAATTGAATCTTTTAATAATTATCCTCGAGACGTAAGAAGAGTTGATCCCAATGAAATTGGACAAATAACGGCAATACCTCAGACGGCAGATGTTTATATTAAATCCCTTCAACAGTTTGTAGATAAAAAAAAAATAAGACAAGCGAATTTAAAGATAGTTGTAGATTGTTCTTATGGACCTTCTGGTAAAACAACGCCACTCTTAATTAATGATATTGGTGTAGAAGTTATTGCTTTAAACACGCATTATCGTGAAAGATCTTCGAGTCCAGTGCCCAGTATTAATACCATTCGAAATACTGCTGATATAGTAAAAGCCTCTAACAGTCATCTTGGAGTGTGTTTTGATGTTGATGGTTCAAGAATATTAGTGATAGATGAAAATGGATTAGAAATCAACTTTGAAGATTTACTAATGCTTTTTATAACCTTTGATAAAAGAATTCAAAGATCTAAATCAAATACTATTATTACAAGCCCATCAATCTCTCCTGTTGTAAAAAGTTTTATTGAAGATGCTGGATTTCCTATAAAACAAGTAGAAAATTATCCTGGGGAGATTTCAAGACAAATAAGAGAAGAACGTGCATGTTTTGCTGCTGCAGACACATTAAAATTTTATTTTACTGAGTATGCCCCTTTTAGTGATGGAAATTTTATTTTATTAAAAATATTAGAAATAATGACTATTCAAAATGATCTACTTAGTTCGTTAACGAGAGGATTTCCTAAAGGAACAAAAATTAATAAAACAGTTCCTGTATCTCCAGAATTGATTGAAAATGTTCATAATCGATTAAGAGAGATAGCTGACGAAAAAGGATATATTTATCATGATATTATAAATGAATTGAAGATAATTAATGACGAAACATATACAGTTATTAAAGTAGCACTATATAGAAATGCAATACTTTTGTCTGCTGAATCTGATGAAAAGGAAAAAGCTCAGGAAATGATTTTTGAATTAGAAAAGATAATAAAAGAACTTTAAAATAATTGTGAATCATTATCTTATAAATCTTAATTTAATTTTTGAGAAATTTAATATTTATTTTATTATCACTATTCAAAACAATAAGAACTAAATATATATTTAAAACAATAAGAACTAAATATATAATAAAATAACATTAAAAATTTTAAAAGAAGGGATGATTAATCTTGGCATTCGATATTAATTCTATAATAATTCTGGCAACTTTATTTGTAATTTTTGGTGTATTTCTCTTATTTGATCTATTTAAGAGAAATGAGAAGTATGGTTATCTAGCTTATATTGTAGCAGTAATTCCTGTAAATTATTTTTGGTATTTGATATATGATGTTGATGTGTTAGCTGTGTACGTCTTGCTTTTTCTGTTATGGGATATTGTGTTATTACGAGATACAATTGGAATTTATCTTCATAAGAACAAGGAAATAAACGATATGGTTTTGTATCTTTTTCTAGGAATCATAATACAAATAATTGTTGCAGCAATCTTACCAGAAGCAGCTGAAGAATTACAAACAAACCAAGTTGACAGGTTTTTATATTTTTATTTCCCAGATATTTATACTGGCTCATGGGCGACAGAAGCTTGGGTTAATAGCACAATCTTAACAGCATTTAGAGTAGCAGCAACACTTTTAGTGCTTTTAGTAATTTTCCCATTGATTCTTGATATAAA
>JABXKB010000194.1 GCA_013375485.1 Promethearchaeota archaeon
TGCTCCTATTTTTTTTCTAATTTCTTCAATATAATTCTCATTATATAATTTCTGGAATCTCCCAGCGATTAATTCATCTTTTGTAGGAAAATCTATTCCCATATAACAAGGGCTTACAATTGGAGGACAGCTAATACGTAAATGGACATTTCTAGCTTTTCCTCTAGTTTTTAGTAATGAAACAAGTTCTTTAGTAGTCGTTCCACGTACGATAGAATCGTCTAATAATATTATATCTTTTCCCTCAATAACACTTTTAATAGGATTAAGTTTTTCTTTAACAGCAGCTTTGCGACGAGCTTGACCAGGTATGATAAAAGTTCGCCAGATATAACGATTTTTCATCAATCCTTCTACATAAGGAAGATTAGCTTCTTTAGCATATCCAACTGCCACACTCCTGCCAGAGTCGGGTACAGGAACAACTACTGCGTTTTCTCTTATTTCAGGATCTTTTAAAATTGGATCATTTTTCGCTAAAAATCTACCGAGCTTTAACCTCGCTTCTGCAACTGAAACACCATCAATAATCGAATCTGGTCGAGCAAAATATACAAACTCAAACTGGCATAAAGCTGTCTTCTGTGACTTGATTATCATTTCTGAATGAATATCTTTTTGATGGCTTAAATGTAATATTTCTCCCGGTTCAACATCTCGTAATAATTTTCCTCCTACTGCATCTATAGCACATGATTCTGATGCAACGAAATATAGATTTCTTTTTTCAGTTTTTAGTTCACCGATACAAAGAGGTTTGAACCCTAGAGGATCTCGCATTGCATATATATCTCCCTCATCAGTCATCAAAATTAAAGAATAGGATCCATCCAACAATTTGCTAGTTAATTTTAATACTTCAGGCCAATCTTCAGTTCCAAATGCAATAGAGCCAATTAATTGAGCAATAACTTCAGTATCAGTATCTGTTATAAAAATACGACCCATATCATCCATATTTTTCTTGATTTCATCGAAATTAGCTATAGTCCCATTAAATGCCATAGTAAATTCGATTTCATTGTTTTTAAAATGAAATGGTTGAATATAATCCATTGATTTATAACCCACTGCCCCTGTAGTTGCATATCTATTGTGTCCGATCCCCACATTTCCCCAATATTGTGAAATAATTGGATTATCTAATACTTTTGAAACTAATCCATTTTTTTTATATGTATATATTTTTCCACCTGTTTTTAAGAGAGATATTCCTGTGGATTCTTGTCCACGGTGCTGTAGCGCAATTAATCCTTGATATAAAAGCATTGAAACAGAAAAACCGAAATCATTACAAGTTACACCAAAAATAGCGCAATTTTCTCGAGGTTTTTCTCTCATTTGTTTTTTTGTTTTTTTAAGAACCATTGTATTGTTTTAATTGAGAGAATCAGTTTTATTATCTTCAATTAATTTAAATCATATATAACTTTTAATTATTAGTTTAATAGAATATAACTACTTCCATGAAAAAAGTGTCAAAGATAAGATATATAACAAAATCTATTGCAATTACGATTTTAATTGGAGGTAAAAGTACGCGATTTGGAAGTGACAAAGGCCTTTTTGAACTCTTCGAAAAACCCCTAATTTCTTATCAACTTGAAACTTTAAGTCAGCTTAATTATGATATTTTTATAATCGCCCATTCTATGAAACAAGTACAAGAATACATGGAAAAGATCGATATAACTAAAATCAATGCATTTATTATAGATGAAATCGATACAAAAATAAGGAAAACTTTACACACACCAATGATTGGTTTATATTCTGCCTTTAAGGAACTAAAAAAATTAAGATATGAAAAAGTGCTAGTTTTATCTTGCGACACTCCTTTATTAAAAAAAGAAGTCCTAAATTATCTAATTGAAGAATGTAAAAATTTTGATTGTTGTATCCCACAGTGGACTAATGGTTTTTTAGAACCATTAATCGCAATTTATCCCGTTAAAAAGGCTCTAAGAACTAGCAAAAGCAATTTGAAAAAGAAATCTTATAAATTAACCAATTTATTAAGTACTCAATGGAAAACAAAATTTATATCAATAGAAAAAGAAATCAAAACAATTGATGAAAATCTACTTACTTTCATTAATATAAATGAACCTTCGGATCTTGAAAACCTAAAGGAAAGATATTTTAATAAAAAAAAAGAGAATTTTAAAAAAAATTAAATATTACTTTTTATTTAAAAATCTGAGGTACCAATAATACCGCCTATTAAACCTAAAGCGCCACCGGCTAATAGGGTGTATGTGCCTAACGAAACATCTCCTAAAGCTAGATCGAATGGCCAAATACCGTCCGCAATAGCATCCCCTACGAGCAGATTCCTGTAAGCTGTCATATCTGGGAAAACATCAAGAATAGCTAATAAAATTGTTACACCTACACCAATTACAATTATTGAACCTATAATAGCAAATACCCGGCTTGCTAATCCTATTAATTGTAAAACTCCAGAAATCAAGAAAACAATAAAAACGATTGCTACTATATATACAGTCATAGTTTCTCCCGCAACATAATCGCCTGGATTTGCCATTATATCAGGGATATTAAAAACAAATCCTATTCCCGAGCCATAATCACTTCCTCCAGCGGCAAAAAATGATAAGAAAAACGTTGAGACGAGAGTCAATATTGCTCCAATAATAACTAAAATTTTTCCAGCTCCCATAAATTTTCACTTTTCTTTTTGATTTTATTTTTAATTTTAATATTAAATAGATTAAATCATATATATAAGATTTACCAATTTTAGCAATACTGTAATGTATAAATAGTTAAAGTATAAAAATCCATTATTAATAACAACAATATGTAAGTAATATTAATTTTTTCTATTTCACATATGTCAATTGTATTAATTTTTAATAAGAAATAAGAGTTTTTGATTTATTCCTTTATTTAACGTTCAATAATCAATTCCTTAGTAATATTTTGAATTGTGACTAATAATTCTTGCACTTTAAATGGTTTATCAAGAAATACGCAAGCACCAAGAGACAAAGCTTTTTGTTTTACACTAATATCAGCACTCGCGAAAATTATTTTCTCTTTGTTATTAATTTTTAATATTTCAGCCATCGCATCTAGGCCATTTTTTATCGGCATTCGATGATCCATTAGAATTAAATCAGGTTTTACTTTTAGGTTATCATATTTTTCAACCGCGTCTTTCCCGTTAATTGCTATATCAATAATCTCAATACCCGCTTCTTTCAATATTAAACCATATAATCTCTGAAGTGATTGATCATCATCAACGATAAAAATTTTTACCATTAAATTATACCTATTAGCAATTAATAATCATCTAAGTAGTCATTTTTATTCTAAAAACGCTTACAGTATTTGTTCCGTTGATTACAATAATCAAGGAAGAACTTTTATTTAAGTTTAAACATATACAAAAAAGTAGTAGGATTCTTTTTTTGAAGTATTACTATTATATGCTTAAAATTTATAATAAATCTTTATAAAAATAATAGATTCTTTAAAATATTGGATTTATTCCAAATGATATTAATTGCAAAAAAGTTTCAAGCTCATAGATATTATATAGGAAAATTACGATGAAAGATTTAATTATTAAAAACGGCTTAGTGTATGACCCATTAAACAATATTGATGGCGAAAAGAAAGAAATTCATATCAAAGATGGTATTGTCGTAGAAAAAGTTAATGGAGATGCAAAAGTAATTGATGCGTCTGGAATGATTGTAATGCCGGGAGGTGTTGATATTCATTCGCACATCGCCGGAACTAAAGTAAATGCTGGACGCTCATTTCGTCCTGATGATAAACTTGAAGATTTCAATGAAAAAAGAACCAAAATAACCCGAAGTGGAACTGGTTGGTCAGTACCATCAACATGGGCTACGGGATATCGATATGCCCGACTTGGATATACTACTGTTGTAGAACCCGCAATGCCATTGCTTAAAGCAAGACATACTCATGAAGAATTTTTAGATACTCCAATTATCGATAAAGCAGCATTTCCACTTTTTGGAAATAATTGGTTCGTTATGGAATATGTTAAACAAAAGGATTATGAAAAACTTGCTGCTTATATAGCTTGGATCTTAAAAGTAACCAAAGGATATGCCGTTAAAATAGTAAATCCTGGAGGAGTCGAAAATTGGGCATGGGGAAAAAATGTTGATAGCTTAGATTCTACAGTTTTTCATTTTGAAGTAACACCACGAGAAATTGTAGAAAGCTTAGCAAAAGTTAATGAAATATTAAAATTACCTCATACAATCCACGTCCATGCTAATAATTTAGGTCACCCTGGCAATAAGGAACACACACTTGAAACATTTAAAACAGTTGAAAAAATCAAATCGAAGGATGGAAGAAAATCATCATTTCATCTTACTCATTGTCAATTTAATGCATATGGAGGTACAAATTGGGGTAATTTTGAATCTGGGGCTGCTGATATAGCTGAATATTTGAATTCACACGATCATATAACTATTGATGCAGGTCAGGTCATTTTTGGAAAAGCTGCTACAACAACAATGACCGCAGACGGGCCATGGGAGTTTGCACTTCACCATTTGGGAGGTACAGCAGCATGGGGAGCAAAACCTGGAATTAAATGGATAAATGGTCAAGTAGAAGGAGAATCTGGTTCTGGTATTGTTCCTTACTTATTTAATCCAAAGGTAGCTGTTAATGCTGTTCAATGGGCAGTAGGTTTAGAGCTAATGCTTTTAACCAAAAATCCATGGCAAGTATACCAAACGACAGATTCACCGAATGGAGGGCCATTTACGAGTTATCCACAAATTACACGCTGGCTCATGGATAAAAAATCAAGGGATGATGTTCTTCTCAATCAATGTTCCAAAAAAGCATCAGAAAAAACAGAACTAAAAGATATTGACCGTGAATATTCTTTTAATGAAATATGCATAGTGTCTAGGGCTGGAACTGCTAAGTGTTTAGGGATGAACGACAGAGGACATTTAGGAATAGGAGCAATTGGTGATGTAGCCATATATAATTTAGATCCGAAGAAAATTAATGGACACACCATAGAAAAAGCGTTTACTTTAGCAGCGTACACTATAAAAGATGGACAAATTGTTGTTAAAGATGGCGAAATTACAGCAACTCCAATGGGTACTACTATATGTGCTGAAGGGCATGTTAAAGAAAGTATTATGGAAGCTATGCTAAAAGATGTTAAAGCACATTGGCGTAATCATTATAGCATTAACTTCAATAACTACGCAATTGGTGAATATTATACTCCAAAAATGAAAATTATGAATGGTGCTTAAATTTTTATTAATTTTAGTTTTTATTTAATTGTCAATAAAAATTAAATAGGCTAAATTTAGATATTTCTTATAATTAACTTTTATTTATATCAAAAGCATATTAGGTATTGAAAATGCAAAATTAAGTTCTATTGAAGCTTTTAGCTGCTTTAGGTGGTCTAATCGGTGTAATAGAAGCTTTTTTAGGATTTGATGACAGAAATTTGGAAATGTCAAGAGTAATTTTATTAGTATAACTAAATATTATATAGCATGTCAATTTTCTATTTTGGATTAAATAATCAAAATTATAATTTATTATCCTTAAAAAATAGGAAAAAATAATAGAAACAAATTTAGAGGTTTTTCAATCTTGGATCTAAAGCATCCCTCAAGCCATCTCCAAACAACATAAAACCTAATACGGTAATTAAAATCATAAAACCGGGCCAAAAGGATGCCCATGGCGCTGTTTGTAGGAAAAGTCTTGATTCAGAAAGATCTCCTCCCCATTCAATCAAGCTAGGGTCTCGGAATCCTAGAAAAGCTAAGCCCGCTAAAGCTAAAATTACAGCTCCAATATTGAAGGTATAAGCAATTATCACTGGTTGAATACAATTTGGAAGTATATGCCGAAACATAATTCTCCAATCTCCCGCACCTGACACTCTTGCAGCTTCTACATACGGTAAGTTGCGTGCTTGTAATACATTTCCTCTTATTAAGCGAGCGTAACCAGGAACTCCTAAAATACCAACTGCGAGCATTATATTTTCAATATGCATACCCATAATAGCAATAAATACAGCTGCAAGGATCAATCCAGGAAATGCAAGGAAGATATCACAAATTCTCATTATTATTGAATCTATCCACCCTCCAAAATATGCTGCAATCACTCCAAGTATTACACCAAAAATTACACTAAACGTAATAGCTGGTAGAGCTACTGTTAAAGAAGATCTTGCTCCAAATATCATTCTTGCTAAAATATCACGTCCAAATTTTCCTTGTCCTAATGGATGATCTGGTGATGGAGCCCCCCAATTTCCACTAAGAACTCCATTAGCTACTTCAAATGGATACGGAGAAATCCATGATGGAAAAATAGCAAGACTTGTTACGAACAAGATAAGAATGAATCCAAAGATTGTGAGTGGGGTTTTGAATCTCCGGATCATTTTTCTTTGGCTTTTATTCTTTTCATATTCTAACACCTTTGCTGATAAATCTTCATCTACAGAGCCAGGAACAAGAATAAATTTAAAATTCTTTCCGATCCAATTAAATACTTTAGTAAGCTGGCTTTTTCTTTCTCCAATTTCAAATTCTTCGGGTATTTCAACTTGATAAGGTTTTTCCATAGATCATTTCACATAAATTTTTTTTCTTGATTATTGTACTATTAATTTTCTGATGATATATTAAAGGTTCTTAGATATTCGACAAAGATTTATAATATTGGTATAAATCATAATATAGTGAAGAGATGACAATATTGTGAAAAAAGAAATTTTACTTATTTTTCCTAATTTTCTTATATAATAATCCTATTTTTTGTTAAGTGTTTTATACTACAATTCTTAACCGAAGTATTTTTATTAACTCAGAATAAGGTTTAAAAGAGTGTCATGGAAGCTATTCAGGAGGATTCAAAGTTTATTAGCGTAAACATTAGTAGTCCAATCTTTATAGAAAAGAAAATCTAGTATCTTTAAATTTTTACTAAAGTGAGTTGATTTTTAGATTTATATTCAAAAACGAACCTTTTTAAAGTAAAGTAATTTTTTTTGGTTTCTAAGATGCTCAAAATGTTTTCTGATATCTACAGTCTTATCAAGGTCTGTTTCGTTATATAAGATTTTATTTATCATATCTTTTCGATTTTTTAAGTTCTCACTAATTTCTCTGACAATATGTGTATATAATTGAATATTATCATCTAATGATTTTGATTCTTCCTTACTGCTATTTTCAGCGTTAATTTTTTTTTTCATAATCAATCAAATAAAGAGAATTAATAATTTCTCAGAACTTCTATAAGGTCGTGCAACAGATCTTCCAACTCTATATATTGAAGAATTATTTCTATCTTATGCAGATTTTCATTTAAAACTATATCCTTTTCTTAACATTTAACTATTTTAAATTGAATCATCTATAAAAAGTATTAAACAGCAAGGGTAAAAAATGGAGCCAGCGGTGGGATTTGCACCCACGACGCTAAAAGCAACGGCTCTGCAGGCCGCCTCCTTAACTACTAGGATACGCTGGCTAATAGTATATATATAATATATATAATTATTGTATTCTATTAGAAAATTTCACTAATAATATATAAAAATTTATCATTGGTTTTTTTTTAGCTTTTCCATTTTCAAGGTATTAATTATTGTGATGCATGATTTTAAATTTTAAAATACGATTATATACATAAGGATTTTTATCCCTACTTACTTATCTTTTGGTGTTCCTTAAAAAATACTAAGTTGGAGTTCAAAAAAATGGATTTAGATGAACTGCTTATAGTTGAGATGAAAGATTTTATACTTGAATTTTGTGAAAAGGTTGGGCCAAGATCTCCATGCAGTAATAATGAGTCCAAGGCAGCCAAATTATTTTACAATAAGCTTAAGGCATTAGGTTATAATGTAAAAATCGAAGAATTCATTGTTCATCCAGGAGCTTATAAAGCTTCATTCAGATTACCCATGATCCTTTTTATCCTATCTATAATGTTTTATTGGATTTATCCATTGTTAAGTTTTATAATAAGTATTTTATCTTGTTTAATTTTGATTGGAGAGATGTATTTTGTAAAAGAGGTAATTGATCTTTTTTTTCCTAAGAAAAATTCTCAAAATGTAATCTCTAAAATAGAATCACAAAATCAAGCTAAAAATTTAATAATAATTGGGAGTCATCTAGATTCTAATTGGGAGTTTCCCCTTATTAGAAAAATCAGATATGGATTTATAATCATTATATCTATAAATCTAATATTAAATGTAATTCTATTAATTATCTTACCTATGAAGATTATTGTTAATTTCCTTGAATTAGAAACTAATTTTTTCTATATTGAATTAATTTTTTATTTAATCTTTATAGGATCAATTCCAATAGCATTAATACAATTCTTTTTTATAATATCAAACCAACCAGTAATGGGGGCTAATGATAATTTATCAGGAATGGCTGTATGCTATGAGATTGCAAGATATTATAGTCTTTCAGAGAACAGACCAAGGAACACCGAAGTGTGGATTAATGTATATGGATGTGAAGAAATCGGCTCAAAAGGAAGCAAATTTTTTGTGAAAAAATACTATAATGCAATCAAGAAAGCAAAAGTAATAAATCTGGATATGGTAGGGTATAAAAATTCACCTGTTCTAATCCATAAATCAGAAATTCTTGGATTGGTAAGAATGGATTATAATTTAATAGAATTAATAAATAAATTAGCTAAAAATCTAAATATAAAAACTAAAATAAGTTCAAGTATGGCTTATACAGATTCATTAAGTTTTGCTAGAAAACAAATATCGACTGTATCAATGAGTTCTATACCACAATCATCTAAAGAATTATATTATCATACTAGAAATGACGTAATTGAAAATTTAGATTTCAAAAATTTAGCTAATGTTTATAAGAT
>JABXKB010000440.1 GCA_013375485.1 Promethearchaeota archaeon
AAATAGGTACCCTACTTCGATCATCCCGACTCCAAAACGTTCAGTTATATACAGTGCATAAAAAGGATATAATAAGAAGCTTCCTAACATATCAATGAAAGTGGCGAGAGTCAGCACTTTAAATGCTTTGGGATATTCGTTATATGTATTTTTAATTTTAGTAAACATAAGAAAGTCTTCTATTTAAGAGTTCAAGATTATAAAGTATAGATTTGTTATTTTTAAAATATAATATCATATAAAATAATCCATAAAATTGCTATAACCTGTTTAAGATAATGAATTTTTGATATTTATAGTTTAAATTATTGAACTACAATGGAACTTTGAATTTGAGATAAAAAAGTAAACTAATAAAATTCGATTGGATCATTATTTTTATTGAACCTATCATTATTTAATTGCAATATAAATCATTTAGAGCGTATCAAAAATGTATGATTACTTATTAAGTGATGAAAATATAAATTTTAGAGAAGAAGTTCGAACATTTGTAAAAAACGCAGTTACTCCTTCATTATTAAAACAAATGGATAAAGATGAAATCCAATATCCTACTGAATGGTTAAATGCTTTAGCTAAACAAAATCTAATAGGAATAAGATTCCCAAAAGAATATGGAGGGCGGGGATTGAATTGGGAGTGTGAAATTATTGCTCAAGAAGAAATTGGAATATTAGGCAGTTCACTTGCGTGTTTATTTTCTTTACCAAGTATTTGTGGTGAAGCTCTAAATATGTTTGGTACAGAGGAGCAAAAACAGAAATATCTTAAACCTATGTGTGAAGGAAAGAAATTTACTGCTGAAGCTTTAACTGAACCAAAAGGAGGATCTGATTTCTTTGGAGCTACATCCACAGCGGTGAAAGAAGGTGATCATTATATCTTGAATGGAGAAAAACGTTTTGTAGTAGGAGCAGAGGGTGCAGATTTCTTTTTAGTGTATGCGAAAACTAATTTAGAGCCAAAAGCGGATCCTCGTAAAGCATTAAGTTTATTCATAGTAGATCGAACCGAAGAAGTTTCTACTGAATATATTTATGGTATCCTAGGGACCAGAGGTGGTGGTGCTGGTAGAATAAAATTTAATAACGTTATAGTTCCTGAAGAAAATGTTATTCTTGAGGAAGGGGCTGGTGGAAAGATTTTTTACCAAATGATGGTTCCCGAACGTTTAACTACAGCATCGGGATTTATTGGTCTTGCAAGGGCTTGTTTACGAATTGCCACAAAATACAGCACTAAAAGAAAAGCTTTCGGGCATACTATAAGAACTTTTCAAGGAGTAAGTTTTCTAATAGCAGATAGCATCACTTTATTAGATGCAACACGATCTATTGTTTATAACACTGCTAAAAGTATTGATGCTGGAGCTCCACCTGCCCTCCAGAGAAGATTAGTTTCTGAATCGAAGAAATTTTCAACTAAATCATGTTGGAAAGTAATTAATAATTCCATGCAAATTATGGGGGGAATTGGTTATACAACGGTTTATCCAATTGAAAGATTACTAAGAGACGCCAGAATAGGTGAAATTTGGACGGGAACAACGGAAATTATGAATCTAATAATCCAACATGAATATTATAAGGAAATTTTAAGTGAAAAATGGCTTGGTCGAGATATTGAATTGGATGCAATCGATGCAGACCAAGAGGAGGAAAAGCACTATGGATAAGATGGTCAGTATTTAAACAATACCTCATTCTATCTGCTTTACTTTTGAATAGTCAACAGTAATTGCACTCTTTGTCTCAATTATCTCTCGATTATCACCACTTTTTTATTTAAAAATTTATGCAATTCAGGATCTTTTTCCCATAGATGAGTTTTTTTCCTAACGAGTATTTCTGACCATCTGTCTTTGTAATCATCCAATGGTTTAATGAAATATTCAGGTCCTTCCGATTTTGTTCCCTTTCCTTTTATAATAGCAAAAAGAGTTCCACTAATTTCATTTATGGTTTAAATAATTCATTTTATTTTATTAAATTTTTAGTAAAAAAAGTTAGCAATGCTATAAGCGAATATGAATAGAGATTTCAGTTTTTCTTGAATTCTTTGAATAAACTTCTCATTTTTAAGAAAGAATTGATAAGTGTTAAAAATCTTCTAGGATTCAAGAGAAATAACAATCCTCGAGTTTTAATTACACGATAACCTATATCTTTCAAGCTATTAACATATCTTA
>JABXKB010000195.1 GCA_013375485.1 Promethearchaeota archaeon
TCATATATCTCTTTTTTCAATATGATCACTTCCTTTCTTATGATCTTAACATTTTATTGGCTTTTATTTAATTTTAGCATCTTAGTTTCTTTCATGTATTCTTTTTAGTTTATAAGATCGTTCTTTTTTCAGTTTCTCTCGGATCTTTTGTACGGTCTTATTTTTATCTATGAGATACTGAATATATTCATCCCAATATGTCCATGAAACCTGATTTTCGTGTATTCCAACCATTTTACTTCTTAAAATATTTATAATTAATTTCAATATTAGATAAATACCTGTCTTTTGATCTTATTTAAAGAAAAATTTTTTGAAATTAAGTAATATCTAAATTGAATTAAGATTTATAGGATGGTATGGATCGATGTCCTAGTTGTGGTATTGAGGTTAGTGAGGAACAGGTAATTTGTGTTAACTGTGGGGTGCAACTGAAGGCGCTGAAAGTTGAGAAGGAGGGTGAGAGCGAGGAGGAGAAGAAAAGTCCTTGTTGGTGGGTATTTCTTTTTATTCTTCTACCTATGTTACTTATAATGTTTGGAATTATGTTCTTACCCGGTTTGTTCGCATAGCTTTGAATTTTTATTTAGAAGAACTGTAATTAGTATTAGGACATGTATTAGGACTAATTGGTACTACAGTATTTTCTTCTCAACTTGAATTTCGGGGTGATTTTCAGCGTATGGGATTCCTTCAATATCTTAAAATAAGAGAGAATATTGAAAATGTAGATTCTCATATTTCAAATTTACTTCCTTTCATATCGTAAAATTGAAAGCTCTAGGAAGGAATCCTTCCTAGAGTTTCACACAGATAGAGGATTTTACCAACATCGTTTTGAATCTTTGGAAAAAATTATAAGTATAATTATTAAAATAAATATGATAAAACGGGCTATTGGCGCAGGCAGGTAGCGCAGCAGGCTCTTAACCTGACGGTCGGGGGTTCGATATGTCGTTGGAAATTCTCCAACTAACGAGATTCCCTCATAGCCCGCTAATTTTCAATAATTAGTTAGAATGAATCCTAGATTTATTCATAAAAATGTTATAGATATTGAAAAACGACTTCAAAATCTGAAAAATCAAATGGCTTTAAAATATATCCATCTGCGTTTGTTTCACCCATTTTTTTTTCAACTTCAGAGCCCGGAATTGCGGTCAATAAATACACAGGTATTTCTTTATATATCTTATGATCTTTAATCATTTTGCAAATTTCATAGCCAGAAATATCAGGTAATATGATGTCTAATAATATAAGTCTCGGAACACCACCTCTTAATTCTTCTATACCTTTAGTCCCACTCACCACGCCCTTGCATTTGTAACCCTTGCTTTCGAAGTAACTGGTAAGTAGTCGGATTGTTGCTAAATCATCTTCAATTAAAAGGATATCATATTGAGGATGAGGCTCCTCTACGGCAATATTATCTAAAATATTGATAATTTTGTTTTCAAGTAATAAGCTCTGATCAAAGATATTTTTGATAGTATTGAGAACTTCTTCATTTAATTCTTCATTATAATTTTCTAAAAGAAGCTGACTAAAACCTTTAATTGTTGTTAGTGGTTCTTTCAAAGCGTGAGAAATATTAGAAATTGTTTTATCATCCATTCTACGCAATCCTTCCCCAAAAAGATCTGATTTCTGTTCAATGTAATAGTCAACACTCTCCCTAATTAGAGCAGAAATCGTTGAATATTCATGTGATTCTTTAAAATCTTGCCAATGCTGCTTTGTATCTTCGGACACATATAAAGAGATTCTCTCTTTGTCTCTATCATAGATTTTCTCGCCTTTTAACCACTTTTTAAAACCTTCTGTAATAGAACCGCGCCAAATTGCATATTTATCAGTTTCTTCCTGATATTCTTCCATTAGTTGCTTTACCTCTTTACTCTCTAAATCAATAGTAGCGATCTCCTCATCAATCATACTCCTTCTTTCAGATCCTTTATCTACATGCTTTTCATTTCCATTTTTTTTGGTTTTAGAGTTTTTTGAAATTTTACTCATCCCGTATTTTTTTTATCAAACATTATTATTTTTGTAAACATCCAATTAATAATAGATTAAAAGATATGTAAAAATTCTATTAATGTTTTATATTAGATTTCATTATTTCTTTTTTTTATTAAAAACTATATAGATACAAAAATTATTTACAATTAATTCCAATATTGTGTAGTTTTTTATCCATTTATAAATTTTTTTTATTATAAAGTAATTGTGTTATCACAATAAGAGATTATACCCAAACATTTAAAATTACTATAATGGATTTTGAAAAATTTAAATGGATTTAAAAAAAGAAATTGCTTTATTAGCTTTTTTTTAAAATGTCAAAAATTACCTCAAAATCAGAGAAGTTGAATGGTTTTAATATAAACCCATCTGATTTCGTATCTGCTAAGTTCTTTTCGACTTCATTACCTGCTATAGCTGTTAAAAAATATACAGGGATGTTGGCCCATTCCTTATCTGATTTAATTGTTTTACAGATGTCATACCCACTTAAATCGGGCAAAATAATATCCAATAAAATTAATTTTGGAATTGTACTCCCTAATTCCTCCAAACCCTTTGAACCACTTACTACTCCTTTACATTTAAAGCCTTTACTCTCAAAATAGCTTGTTATCAATCGAATGGTCGCGAGATCGTCTTCTATTAATAATACATCATATTCAGATTTCACTTTTATATTATCTAAAATATTAATTATTTTCTTCTCAAGTAGTATGCTTTGTTCAAATATGTTTCTAACTGTATCTAACACCTGAACGTTTAACTTTTCTTTATAATTCTCAAGAAGTAACTGTGAATAGCCTTTAATTGAAGTCAATGGCTCTTTTAATGTATGAGAAATATTTGAAATCGCTTGAGGATTTAATTTTGATAAACTGTACTTATGATTGTTGGATTTACTTTTTATAAATGCTGTAACAGCTTCTCTTATTAGCTTGGAAATCGTTAGTTCTCCAGTGTTTTTAGTATAATCTAACCATTTTGATTTGGTATCTTCAGTGACATACAAAGAAATACGTTCTTTATCTCTATGATACACTTTTTCGCCTTTTTGCCACCTTCTAAAACCTTCAGTTATTATGCCTCGCCAGATAG
Organism: Promethearchaeota archaeon; assembly: GCA_013375485.1. Lineage (GTDB taxonomy): Archaea > Asgardarchaeota > Lokiarchaeia > Sigyniarchaeales > SOKP01 > Loki-b32. The sequence goes on from JABXKB010000195.1 coordinate 3,127, forward strand.
CATATCGACCGGTTTCTTTTTCATATTTCTTCATTTCATCTGATTTTTCAAAAGAATTATGATCGTTATTCATATAAGACTCCTCTTTGTCGCTTTTATCGTTAATTTCATCGTTTTTCTTAGAGCGGGCTAATTTTTGTACCACTTATACCTAACTAATTTTTGCTTGAAAACATAATAAAAGAACTATTATTTAACGTTTTTTTATTTGTTAATCATTCGTATGAAGATCAATTTGCACACAAAAAATTATTATTAGTTTTGTTTGAATTGAATTTGTACATGAAAAAATTAATTATTCTCTTGACTTTTTTATAATCCGAAAAAAATGGATTAGTACCTAAAATTTGTTATAAAATAATATCAAAAAAATATATTGTGGATAATATATCAATTTTAAATTAACAAATTATTATTTTGAACTAACATTAATTACAACAAAATTTTACCTAGATGAATTTTTATACAAACAAAAATCATTTTTAAATAATTTGTTATCATAAGAAGATTTAAATACAGGATCAAACATTAGTATTTGTAACAATAAAATTGTTTTTTTACAACAAATAAAAAATTGTTGTAAAAAGTGTGTGTACAAAAACTAATATTATAAAATTTTGATAAGGGTTATGATTTATGGTTATAGAAATATTACCTCAAACGGGCTTTTGTCCTGAATGTGGTGGATCAACGATTGATATTCATCAACGAGGAGAGATTGTTTGTCAACATTGTGGTTTAGTCGTATCTGAAAAAGCCGTCGATGTTTCTCACAGTGGTACAAGGGCTTATTCCAAGCAAGAAAAGGATAAAAAAGAAAGAACAGGATGTCCTATTTCAATTTTGATGCCTGATATAGGCTTAAGTACAATAATTGATCGGACAAAAATTAAAAATCCCGATTTAAGAAGGGCAGCAAAATGGAATACTCACTTAACCTGGGAAAAACGAAATATGTTAATTGCCATTACTGAATTAAAAAGGATTGGTGGCAATCTAAATTTTCCAGAACGGGTAAAGAAGTCGGCGGTTCGGCTTTATAAAGAAGTATTTAAAAAGAATCTCTTAAGGGGTAGATCTATAAATGGTATGATTGCGGCGTGTGCATATTACGTATGCAAACAGGAGAAAGTTCCTATTACTCTTCAAGAAATCTTAGATGAGGCTTCAATAAACGATAACATCGTGAAGAAATGCTATAAGATCTTAGTAAGGGAATTGAACTTAAAATCACCTCATATTGATCCTGTATCCCTTATACCACGCTATTGTGCTGATTTAGGGTTAAACATTACTATGGAGAAGGAGGCGATAAAAGTGTTAAAAAATTTCATTGAAAAGACTTCTATCTGCGGTAAAGATCCAAAGGGGTTATGTGCGGGAGCGATTTATTTAGTATCTAAACTAAAAAATCAAAAAATTAGCCAAAAAGACATTTCAAAAATAATTGGAGTCACCGAGGTGACTCTTCGTTCCAGGTATAAAGAATTTTTACAAAATATAACGTTTAATTTTAACATTAATCTACAATAAGCTAGATTTTTCTTTTCCATTTCCATTTTTTTATGGTTAAAGGTTGGGAGGGCACAATCTCTTAATTTTTTTCGATATTATTAGAACAAATTACTATATTCGACTTATATAAAAACAAGTATATAGCAACCTAAATTAATAGAATATTGAGTAAAAATCCAACTAGTTTTGGTGTCCAGTGCGTCTCGCAGCTATCTGTCCTACTTTTCTACCAGGTGGGGCATTCCGCGAAGTAGTTGTAGGTTTATGTGGAGATTGTTTAGCTCCTCCGCCGTAAGGATGACTTGCTGCCACCATAGCGACGCCTCTCACCACTGGCCACTTCTTAGCTTTAGATTTTACATAATGGAATTTATTTCCCGCTTTAAGAAAAGGTTTATCTGTACGTCCTCCTCCAGCAACTACACCGATTGTGGCTAAACAAGACTCATGTATCCATTTGGTTTTTTTTGATCGAAAGAGAAGTTCAACCTTATTTTTAGATTTGTTTCTAACAATTGCAGAAACTCCAGACGCTCGTGCAAATTTGCCACCATCTAAAGGTGTTGATTCAATATTGAAGACAAGGGTCCCTAAAGGCATTTTTTTTAAAGGAAAAATATTTCCAACTTCTACTGATTGCCCATATCCAGTTTTAGATTGTACAAATTCTTGACCGACGTAAACTCCTTCTGGAGGCAACCATAAACCTTTTATATCGTCATTGTATTTAACCTTTGCAATGGGAGCACCCCTTCCTGGAGAGTGTATGAAGTCAATTACTTTAAATTTAAACATTTTCTCATCTTTCTTGAATGGGCGATATTTTACTTGACCGATGTGACGATGGCTTGGAGATCTAAAACCAAGAACGCCTCTACCCTTTCTTTGGGCTAAGATTCGTTTTCCCATTATATATCACGTTATTTTCTGGATATGAACTTAAATTATCCAGACTTTAAATTTTTTATCTTTTTCGTTGAAATTTAATAGAGAATTAAAAAAATAAGATTTTCTGATAAAGCTGACCTATAACTTGTTATTTTAAAGCTTTTTATTTTTTAATAATTCATCAATATTATAGTTGAAAGCTATTGGAATTTCTCTTTCTAAAAATTCACCAGCAACATTTTGTATTAATAGACTTTTAATTTCCTCTGGGTTGCTTGTTTGTCCTAGTACCCATCCAAGTTTTACATAGGCTACTTCTGGTAATAAATTTCTACCAGGAATGACACCCATATTTAATAATTCTCTTCCTGTTGAATATACATTCATTCCTACAAATCCATGGAGTGTTTGAGTGGTCATGAGAACGGTTATACCTTCTTGAATAGCTCTTATTATTGATTTATATATGGTATTAGATACATGTCCTAATCCCGTTCCGGCAAATACAATTCCCTTATATCCGTTGTCTATGTAAAAATTAATGAGTTCATTATCATTTCCAGGGTAGGAATATACAAGAGCAATTTTTTTTTCAAAATTAGTAAGGGTTTGGGTTTTAATTTTTGATTTTTTTCTATAATCAGTGGTAAACATCTTTATTTTTCTATTTTGAACTAACCCTAATGGTATACTATTAATAGTTCTAAAAGTGTTTCTAACAGAAGAATGCATTTTTCTTACTAGAGTTCCTCTATGAATCAAACCATAATCATGAGATGAAGATCCTAGCATTGTTACTACTACTTCTGCAATATCTGAACTTGCTACAACAGCTGCATTAATTAGGTTTAAAGCAGCATCTGAAGAAGGTCTATCAGAACTTCTTTGGCTACCTACTAAAACTACTGGAATGGATAAATCTTTTAGCATGAAAGAGAGTGCAGCACTAGTATATGACATTGTATCAGTTCCGTGGCCAATTACAACACCTTCAATCTCTGAATTTGCAGCATCTTTGACCTTTTCTGCGAGTTTTTGCCAGTTAGCAGGTTCCATATTTTCTGAAAGAATTTCAAATACAATTTCACATTCAAGATTACAGATTTCTGCTAATTCTGGAACAGCACTGAACAATTCTCCGGGAGTAAATGAAGGAATTACTGCTCCTGTAGTATAATCTAATCTTGAGGCAATAGTTCCTCCAGTTCCAAACAATTTTAGATTCGGGAGACCTTTATTTTGAGGAAATTGTTTCTCAGGAATTTTATAAGAAGCTTCTCTTTTTCCAATCTTTATGATTTCTATTATTTCAGAAACCTTAACTCCAATGTTGTAGTTGTTTTCTAATTTAATGTTTATGAAATTTGGAGCGGAATGTTCAATTCTTGGTAATAGAATCCCTTCATATTGTGTTTTTTCTGTTTTAATTTGAACAATATCCCATATTTCTAGTTTATTCTTTACTAGTAATTTTTTTCCTTCTCCTCTATAACCTTTATATTTTTCGTTCATTTATTTCATCTCCTTTAATATTTCTTTTATAGAATTTTCTAATTCTTTGGAAACTAAAGCACCATCAATTTTTCCTCGTACTTTTTTCATAACTTCTCCCATTAATGGCCCTTTTGCTCGTATTTCTTTTTCTTTTATCAGATTGAGGTTATTTTTAACAATTTCATCTACTAATTTTTTAAGATTATCAACAGAAATGCTTTCGATTTTTAATTTCTTCTTAATCTGATCAATGGAAAGCCCTGGAGAATCAGCTTTGAGGCTCATTAATTCTTCTATAGCCTCTTTACTGATTTCATTTTTTTTTAAAAGAGTAAAAATTTCAAAAAAATCATCGTCAGTTACATTTTCAATATTTTTCCCTTCTCTTCTTAAAGCAGTTGTAGTTTCTAATAGAGTAGTGAAGATTAAGGAGGGATTATCAGGATACAATTCGATTAAATTATTAAATAGCTTGAGTTTTCCAGTAAAAATTAGATCTTTTATTATTCTTTCTTCCGTTTTATATTTTTTAGAATATTGTTTTATTGTTATCCATGGATATTCTGGGAGGGTTTTTCTAATTTCATTGACTTCTTCTTCAGAATTAAAAATAGCTTCTGAATCTGTGTCAGGATATAATCTTGCACCACCATGAAGTTCTCTTAAAAATTCTGTATTTCCATTTTCTAGAGCTCTTCTAGTCTCAGGAGGTACACCTTTAAAAGTAAACTTAACTCGATTAATTATAACATCCATGGCTTTATTTACTTCTTTCTTAGAGCCTAATACTAATACAAAGCAGTCATCTTCTCTCGTTTCTAATTTTTCTTTAATTTTTTTAACATTTTCATTAGTTAAATTATATTTACTTAGATCCTCATCTGAATGAATAATTCCTTTTAAACCTGAGATTAATTTTACTTTATTACTAACTTCAGTACCAAATCTATAATCTTCCATTAATTCTTTTCCAAAAAGATCTTTGAATCCCCTGAAATTTATTCCGTAGAACTTTTTTCCGGATTTAATACCTTTGGCAATAAAAGAAGGTTTTGTTTTAGTCAATGAATCAGACAAATCAACGGGTTTATTCGGAATATCTTTTTCATTCAACTTTCTTTTTTCAAGAGTATCTTTTATTTCAAGGAGTCCTAATTGACGTGAAATTTCATGATTGATTAAGATAGGAATCCATCCTAATTTTTGAACTCCCTTAATTTCAATTCTAGTTCCTTCCTCAATACTTACATTAACATCTTGCCTAATTGATCCAAGAACTTTTTTTACATTTGTTGACCATAATAGTAATCCTATCCTTTCGGCACACTCTCGACATTCATTGGGTGTGTTTATATCAGGTTTGGTTGTAACCTCTACCAATGGAATTCCTAATCGATCTAATCGAAAGAAATTCGTTTTATTTTCAGTTTTAATTTTCCTCGCAGCTTCTTCCTCCAAACTCAAGATATCGATTCGAATTATTTTACCACTCTCTAAAGTTACGTAGCCGTCGGTGCCTAAAATCATTGTTCTCTGAAACCCGCTTGGAACACTTCCATCTAAATAATTTTTACGACACACATGCATTTCTTCAATTATATTAGCATTTAAAAGCATAGCAATTTGTAGAGCTACATTCCTTGCCTCAGTATTACAAGAAAAAGGAGGTGTATCATCGAGTTCGTAAGTACACACCACCTCATTATACCCTTCATAAGTAATTCCCATACCTTTTTCGTATTCTGTGAGCATAGCTTTATCATAAGTGCCCATTTCGCCTAAGACTGGTCTCATCGTTCGATTTATAGTAAAATCTGGCTCTCGAGTTCCTTGAAGTTTAGCTGGACATCTACAGAATAATTTTTTTTCTGTATTTAATTGTTGATGAATC
>JABXKB010000196.1 GCA_013375485.1 Promethearchaeota archaeon
TGTTTCTTCAAAGGCTTCCCTCTCTGCAGCCTTCCCCACTTTTTCTCCAAGGTCTAAATGTCCACCTGGAATGCTCCAATATCCCGCATCTGGATTGTATTTTCTTTTTATTAGCAATAGATGATTATTTCGAATTAGGAGGATCCCTACACCTATATGTGGGCGCACAGGGTATTTTCTAGTGTCAAAAGCTTTTAATTCTTCTCTGTTTACCATATTTCTATATTTAATAACGTTTATTAGTTATTAAAATGATTAAAAGATTATAAAGATTCATTAATATATATTTATCTTATGGTTCGTCCATCTTATTGGCCTAAAAATGGAATGCCTGAAAAAACAACCCCCTTTAGTTGGATTATTAAGAAGAAGATGGCAGCTTCATGGTGGCCAGATGCATCTGTAATTGAGAAATTTAAGACAAAAGGAATTAAAGTTGTGGTAAATTGTTCTGAGTTTGATAATCGGAAAGAAATTTCACCATATTTTGAATATTTTCACATAAATATACCTGATTTTGGAACACCAACGGAATCTCAATTAGAAAAATTCTTGGAGATTACAAGTAAATTTGGAGCAAATGGCGATCCGATCGTAGTCCATTGTGTAGCAGGTTGTGGAAGAACCGGTATAATGATTGTAGCGTGGGCTGCGTATAATGGATATATTCCAAATGGATTGGATCCAGTAAAATGGATTCGAAAGCTTAGACCTTGTTGCTTAGAAACAAAAGAACAAATGGACTTGGCACGCAAATTAGCTAGAAAGTATCGAAAATAACTTTAATGTAAAGTATTTAAGATTGGAATATATTTTATTATTAGGAATATAATTTTTTGATTGTAAAATTGCTTTTAAGTTTGGATGCTTATGCAAAAAATAGACTATATTTATATGATTGCGGATAATATTATGGTTTATCAGATTAGTTTGCCTGCAGAACTTAGAGGAAATCAATTGCAACAGCATCTAGATAAATATGACGAAAAATATCTTAAAATAATTGCCGGGTTTGACAAAAATTTCTTAGAACACTTTTTAATAATATCAAAGGGAAGAAATCCAGAAGATTTTGCTGATATTCTTAAGAAAATGGAAAAGATTTCTTTTATGATTGGTCCTACAGGGAATCTAAATTATCTTACTGCTAACCAAATAGAGTATATCCTAACTAAGTTAGGTTCCTTAAATTTAAATGAAATTAGAGAAGGGAGAATTAGCAAAATTGCAGATGAACAGATTGAAAAAGAATTTGGATCATCACAAAGTGCATCATCGGCAATAGAACGACAACTCTCAAGTGCTGCTTTTTATTTACAATCAATTGGATATTCGAATCAAGAAATACAGGAAAAGTTTAACGACGTAAGACAAGATCCTTCAAAATTGGGTGCTTTATTTACGTTGCAACCTAAAGAAATTTATAGTATGCCAGAAGAAATCCAACCAAGAAGCACTCCTCTATCAAGATCTCAACCAGCTTCAGCTACTCAATCTACTTCTATTGAAAGCAGTCAAGAAACTCAAAATGCGATTGAACAGCATGTTAGCTCGATTGAACATGAAATAACTGGAGAGAGAGCAAAGAAAGTATACGAATTTATGGAACTTATAAAAGAACACGTTCGAGAAATCATGGATGATAGTTATGAGAGAGTTTTTAGGCAAATACATCCTGATAGACTTAATAAAGCTTATAAAATGCTAAAAGACACAAAAAGAAAATCAAAAAGAATGAAGCTTTATATGGAATGGTTTTTCTGTTCAACACTCTTATCTAAAATTGAACTAAAAGTAGAACATTGGCAAGTATCATCCCAAGCAGGTCATGGACAGACAGGAGTATACACTGCTGGAATCAGTTTTTCTCGATATGATAATATTATAAGAGATTTCCCAGATCCTAAATTAACAAAAGTTATAAATATATCAAGACGGATTCTCCAAAACCCAAGCAAAGATGCTATTCAGAAACTAGCTACATCATTGGTGAGCGAAACGGGTTTTGATGAACACCTTTATTTCACAGATTAATTACAACTTGGAAATTGGGTAATTATTAGAAAGACTATCTTCATAAATATAAATAATTTCTCTGAATAGAATTAATCAAGAATTTTTACAATCCATATGAATTCTTGACTTCTAATTGAAAAGAGAAGTTAATTTTAGATATGAGAAAAGAAGTTTCTAGATCAATTCTCTAATTTTTATTGAATTATTTCTTAATAAATATATATTTAATGAATTGATTTTAACTGAGGTTATTTAATATACCTACTTTTAAATATAGCAACATCGAATTGTATTATTTTAAAGAAGGGGAAGGCGAACCACTTGTATTAATCAGTGGATTAGGAAGTAAAATGAGCTGGATATTCCAAATTCCTTTTTTTAAGGAAAGGATGATGGTTATAACACTTCATAATCGTGGTACAGGTAAAAGCTCTCGTCCTAATTATCCATATTCAATGAAAATGTTTGTAGAGGATTTTAAACACTTATTAGATCATTTAAATGTTCAGAAAAACGTCCACCTTTGCGGTCTTTCAATGGGTGGAATGATTGCTCAAAACTTTGTTCTAAAGTACCCTCAAATGGTTAAAACATTAATTTTATGTGCAACCTATGCAAAAAATAATGCTCATTCATCAGAATCAATAATTGAGGCTCAAAAATTAATGGAAAATTTTGATTTTGAACATAAATTTAAGGTGAGGAATGCAGCATTATACTCGAAAGCATTTCGGAAGAAATTAAGGCAAGATAAAGAATTATATGATACTTTAAAGCGAGAATTTATGGAGGACCCAACTACCTTGCAAGATTGGATTAATCAAGGTGCGGCAATTTCTGAGCATGACACAGAAAATAAATTGCAATCAATTAAGCAGCCAACTTTAATTTTATTAGGGGATGACGACCAGATTATGCCTACATTGACATTTTCTCAGACACTACATGCAAGAATTCCTAATTCACAACTAGAAATAATAAAAGACACTGGACATCGGTTCAATTATGAAAAGCCAGAATTAGTAAATAATATTATTTGGAAATTCATTAAACAACATACAGAATAGTTATTTAATTTGAGAAGTTTACAATGCCTTTATTCAAGTATAAAGAAATTGAGATTAATTATATAAAAAGAGGAAAAGGAGAACCCCTCCTAATGTTTCAAGGACTCGGCCAAACTATTGATAGTTGGACATTTCAGCTCCCATTTTTCAAAAGAAAAATGATGGTAATAGCATTAGATAATCGTGGTGTAGGGGGAAGCTCACGCCCAGATTATCCATATACGATGGATATGTTTATAAACGAATCTAAAGCTCTTCTTGATTATTTAGAAATTAGTGATAAAGTACATTTAATAGGGGTGAGTTTAGGTGGAATGATTGCACAAAATTTTGTTTTAAAGCATCCAGAGCTTGTAAAGACTATAACATTATTAGCGACAGCATCACATTTGGATCCAGGTCCATTACTTGATAGATATAGAATAATCATGGAAGAAATGGAACCCGAAGATGCCTTTATTAGTCGGCTTGAACTAATGTTTTCAGATAAATTTATTAAAAGAGTAAACGAGGACAGAAAACTTTATGATACTTTGTTTGATAAACTCGGTAAATCTACCACAAGAATGCAAGATTATAAAAATCGAAGCGCAGCCGTTAAAGGTCTCAATACCGCCGATTTGCTTCATGCAATTTCACAACCAACTCTGATATTGGCTGGCTCTGAAGATAAACTTGTCCCTGTCGAAGAATCTAAAATATTGCATGAAAAAATTCCTAATTCGACATTAGAAATTATTGAAGGGTATGGGCATGGGAGCTTGCTCGTTGAAGACTTTCAGAAAGTAAACAATACGATTTGGAATTTTATTGAACAATATATTGGATAATTAATTTTATTCAATCTTTTTTTTATAAACAGATTTACCTCGTATTATCGTCTCAAGTACCTGGATGTCTCTTATTTTATCTTCTGGTGCTTCTAAGGGATTTTTATCTAATATCACAAGATCAGCGAGCTTGCCTACTTCAATACTCCCCTTAATATCATCTTCGAATGCACCATAAGCAGCGTTAATTGTATAAGTTTTGAGTGCTTCCTCCATTGTTATGCATTGTTCAGGAACAAAACCATTTCTATTGACCAAAGCATGTAATCCTAAAATTGGGCTAGGATCCTCAATTGGACAGTCAGAACCCGAAATTAGCATCACACCTGCATCCACAATCGATTTCATTGGATAAGTATATTGGCACCGTTCCTTACCAATCCTTTTTTCAATCCAAGTATATTCTGAATTAATGAAGGGTGGTTGACACGACGCGATTATACCATATTTTTTCATATCTTTTATTACATCTTCAGTAAGCATTGAGGCGTGTTCAACTCTATGACGATGATCTTCCCTTGGAAATTCATTTAACAACTTTTTATATAAATTAACTGCAATTCTATTTGCTTTATCACCAATAGCGTGAATTACAATTTGAAAACCCGAGTTGTGCGCAATTTTCATTTTTTCATAAATTTCATCTTCTTCTACAACACAAAACCCACACATATTAGGAGCATCTGAAAATGGTTCCCACATACAAGCTGTTTTTGCTCCAAAACTTCCATCTAAAAATAACTTCAAGGTATTCAATTTAAATTTACTATCGATTTTACCCCCGTCTAATGGTTTTTTTTTCAATCTAGTTAATTTTCTTGGTTTATCCGTACATATCATTGCATAACAATTTTGCAGCATCTGATCCTGAATTGATTTATAGATGGGGACTTCAACAAGGCTTAATCCTCCTTCTTCTGTATCATAATTAAAGATTCCTTGAATTGATGTTATTCCTTTCTCAGCCAAAAAATTAAATGCTTTGATGGCAGTTTTTTTAATAACATCAGGTTTAGGAATTAAGTACTTAGCTGCTGTCGAATAAACTAAATTTAATGCTTCCTCTGAAATAACTCCAGTAATATCGCCATTCTCATTCCGCCTGATCTCTCCTCCATCAGGGACTTTTGTATTAGCATCTATTCCTATTAATTCTAATGCTTTCGAATTTGCAATTCCAATATGACCATCGTATCGTGATATGAATACAGGATTTAGGCAAACATCGAGATCCCACCTTGTGGGCAAAATAGGGACATCAAATTGTTCTTCTTTCAAGCTATGTCCAAATATTAAATCATCCTGGTGTTTTTCTTTTGAAGCTTTAATTATAACATCTTGTACTTCTGTTATACTTTTACAGACAGAAAGATCAACATTTAATAAAAACAATAGTAACGATATAGGGTGCATGTGGGATTCTATAAATCCTGGAAGAAGAGTTTTTCCTTCTAAATTAATTAATTTTACATTTTTTTTCATAATTTGTTTTACTTCTTCAAGACTACCGGTAACTATTATTTTATCTCCTTCAATGCCTATAGCATCTACAAGTGGTTGATTATCATTAATAGTAATAATCGATCCACCATGAAAGATTCTCACTTTTCATTTTCTCCTAATCTTTTAAGCAAATTATAAATTCTAAAAGTTCAAAATAAATAAAATTTTGTTATTTTCTTCTAAGTTTTAACTCTATAAACTTATCTTTGGCTAGTTTATTAAGGTTTTCTCTCAGGATTTTTGATTTAGATTTCAAATCTTTGACGTCAATTTCTTGGTCCTTAATTTGTTTTATGCTTTCCTCTATGACTTTTTCTGTATCTTCTATAGGAAGTAAAACTACTGCAATACAAAAAAAACTTTTAGATCTACCTTCATTAAATTGTTCCAACATAGTTTCTAGCAATTCAATTCTTTTTTTCTGCTGAGTTAAGAATTGTTCTATACTATTTTCCTTTATTAACTCCAAATTAGATAGTGATACTTTATGAGATATAAATGAATCATATTTATCCCATTTATTAATTTTTGAGCATGGAAATTCTCTACATTCAGCACACGTCTCAAAATTATGCTTTTTTATACAGCACGTAATTATTGAACATGATGGGTGCTTATTAATGAAGTCAGGACCATAACAACCTGGGCATCTTGAAGGACCTTTGGTATAATAAACGGGACATAATCCACAATCTAATCCACAGCAAGCAACTGTAGAATACTTTTTCAATGGATATTCTTTAGTCATAATTAAGGCTTTTAATTATAGATTTTAATACTTATTACTTGCATTTTAAGAAATATAAAGATTATAAGAAAAATATTAAAAATATGAAATAATTCTTAGGATTAATCAATAGGGAAAAATGTGAAATTTAGAAAATGAAAGCCTCACTTTTGAAAAAATTAAATTTAATAATTGAAGAAGCTAACGCTTTTAAAGATAAAAATAATTTTCAAAAAGCTATTAAAAAGTTTCAAGAAGCATTATATTTTATTAATGATAAAGTTAAAGAAGAACAAGATAAAAATACAGAAATCGATAATATTAAAAATGCGATTAATCAAGCGTATTCTGTTCAGGTTGATAACATAGTGCAAGGGGCGATACGTTTAACAGCACAAAAAAAATTTGATAAAGCTAAAGAAGAATTTCAAAACGCCTTAAAAACTGTTGGAAATATCGATGATTCAGATCTTCAAGAAGCTGAAATTGATGAAATTAATAAGTTAATTGGCGAAAATGAAATAGAAAAACTAATGACAAAAGGAACTGAATTAAAAAATGAAAATAGAGTGGATGAAGCAGTGGAGATGTTTAAGAAAGGATTGATTATTGCTGAGGAAGTTTATCAATCAGATTTTAGAAATGAAGGTCTAGTAAGAATTAAAAATGAAATTAGTCAAATTTATGATTCGAGAATTGATGATATTGTTGAACAAGGCAAAAGATTTAAACAAGAAGGTCAAAATGATGAAGCTATCAAAACTTTTGAAAGTGCGTTACAAACAATTGAAAAGTATTTCGATCCTAATATTAAGAAAACTCAAATTACTACTATAAAATATTCTACTAATGAAATTTATTCTAATCAGATTAAACCATTAGTCGATAAGGGAAAAGATTTATTAAAACAAAACTTGACTGAACAAGCAATTTCTGCATTTAGTAATGCTGCATCTTTAGCAAATAAAATGTTTGATTCTGATCTCAAAAATCTTGAAATTAGCCTTATTGCTGAAGCATTAAACCCGATTTATTTTGAACGGATTAAACCAATAATAGAAAAAGGAAAAAAAATAGCATCACAAGAAAAATTTGAAGAATCAATAAACTCTATTAATGAAGCTGTTGATTTCTTCCACCAAGCTCTTGATATTACTCGTTCTATGATATCTTCAGAAAAAAAAGAATTTGAAATTAAAAAAGTTAGTGAATTAATTAATAACGCGTGTAGTTCTGGGATAAATGTAATTAAAGATAAATCAATTCAGTATATTGTCCAAAAAAAATATGAGGAAGCTGTAAGTGATTTATATATTGCTTTAAGCATAGCAAAAAGAATGGCATATACTCAAGACGAGAACCCAGAACTTGAAAATCTAAAAAATTTAGTTAACAAAGTATATTCTGCTGAGGTCTCAGAAGTTGTAAATCGAGGAAATAAATTGGTTGAACAAAATGATTTTGAAAAAGCAATTGAAACGTATAATAAAGCATTAAACATGACAAATAAAATGTATTTAACTGAGGAAATGGAAAAAGAAGTTGGTATGATTAAAAGTTTAATTTACGAAACTGAACTAAAACAATTAGTTGGAAAGGGAGGATTAGCAGAAGAACAGAAATTAAAAGAAAAAGAAATTGAGAAACTCAAGAAACGACTAGATTATGCTCAATCAATCGATGATCCGGAACGAAGAGCAGCAGAAATGAGTAAAATAAAACTATTAATTGACGACGTTCATTCTGAAGAAATCAAATTGTTGATTGAGCAGGGTAATCAACTTGCAGACTTAAAGAAATACGACGATGCCTTTAAATTTTATGAAAGAGCATTAAAAGTCAATGGAATGATGGAATCACCAGACGTTAAAAATAAAGATTTAATTAAAAGCTCCTATAAAAAAGAACTCATTAATAGAGCAAAATTAGAAATTGAAAATAAAGAATATGATAAAGCCATAGAAGACTGCCGTAGAGCTTTAGAGCTTGATGAAATCTTTGTTGAGGCATATTATCACATTGGTCTTGTTTTTAAAAATAAGAAAAAATATGATAGTGCTATTGAAAACTTTGAAAAAGCCGTTAATTTCGATAAAAAACATGTTGACTCTTGGAATTCTATGGGATTAGCATATGAAGCAAAGGAAGACTACGATAATGCCCTAAAGAATTTAAGTAAAACAATAGAGATTGCTCCTGATTTTTCTGAGGGGTGGTATAATATTGGAAATGTGTTTAAACTAAGAAAAGAATATGAAAAAGCGATTGAGAATTACAATAAAGCAACAGAGGTAGACCCAGAATTCGCAAAAGCATGGTTTTTTATGGGAAGTGCCTATTTCGATAAGAAAGATTATAACAATGGAATTCAATATCTTGAAAAGGCAATTAAAATTGATCCATATCTCGCTCAGGATGTCAATCCCATTATTAAAGACTTAAAAGGAAATCTTGATAAACTCAAAGAAACCCTTTCGATGTCGTTTATTAATAGATAATGCTTCCCTTACTATACTTACCTAAAAAACTAATGCTACTGAGCCAAATTCTAAAATGTATGATCATTTTCTTCGTATGGCTCAATAATGTCTTTAATATGTAAATTTTCGTTTAAAGGTTTAAAAAGTAAAGTAAAAATTAAAAAAAGAGAAAAAAATTATTCGATTTTCTTTAAGTATCTTAAACCCATAAAGAATAAGGGAAGTGATATCGCAAGATGTATGGAAATGAATAATA
>JABXKB010000197.1 GCA_013375485.1 Promethearchaeota archaeon
ATGTACTTCTAATATCTTTAATCTCGCTTCATAATCAGGTGCTTCAACAAAAATTAATCGATCAAACCTACCAGGTCTTAAAAAGGCAGAATCAACGATATCAGGACGATTAGTGCTTGCAATTATCACAATCCCTTTTCGGTTTTCAATTCCATCCATTTCAACTAATATCTGATTTACAATTGAGGCAAATGTGTGTGTTCCTTCGTAATTGCTTCTTCCTGCAGATATAGCATCAATTTCATCAAAATATATTATTGAAGGAGCTGCTTGTCGAGCTTTTCTAAATATATCTCTAACCGCTCTCTCGCTTTCGCCAACCCATTTGGAAAAGATTTCTGGACCTTTTATTGCAATAAAATTCGATTGACTTTCATTTGCAATAGCTTTCGCTAAAAGGGTTTTTCCGCATCCTGGGGGTCCAAAAAGAAGTATCCCATTTAACGGACGTATTCCTGCCTTCTCAAAAAGTTTAGGATATTTCAATGGCCACTCCACAGCTTCCTTTAATTCTTGCTTAATTTCTTCTAATCCCCCTATATCTCCCCATCTAATATCTGGAATCTCAACCATCACTTCTCGCATCGCTGAAGGTTCAACTAAATTAGTGGCTTTCATAAAATCTTCTTCCCTTATTTTTAACTCTTGGATAATTTCACCCGGAATTGGTTCATCCAAATTAATTTTAGGTAGTATTCTTCTTAGTGAAAACATCGCAGCTTCTCTACAAATTGCCATAATATCTGCGCCTACAAATCCATGGGTTGTTTCCGCATAATTATCGAGATCAACATTATCTTCAATTGGCATACCTCTAGTATGTATTTGAAAGATTTCTTTTCTTCCTTTAACATTAGGAACTCCAAATTCAATCTCTCTATCAAAACGTCCCGGTCTTCTTAAAGCTTCATCAATAGCATTAATTCTATTAGTAGCACCAACACAAATAATTTCACCTCGACCGCGCAAACCATCCATTAAAGACAATAACTGAGAAACTACACGTCTTTCAACTTCTCCTGAAGTATCAACCCTTTTTGGAGCGATTGAATCAATTTCATCAATAAATATTATAGAAGGAGCATTTTCTTCAGCTTCTCTGAAAATATCACGAAGTCTACCTTCACTTGCTCCGTAAAACTTACTCATTATTTCTGGGCCATTTATAGTTATAAAATTTGCATTAGATTCTTGAGAGACAGCTTTTGCCATAAGAGTTTTACCTGTTCCTGAAGGTCCATAAAATAATACTCCCTTTGGAGGATCTATATTTAACCTATGGAATAATTCAGGGTGTTTTATAGGTAATTCAACCATCTCTCTAATTCTTTGAATTTCATCTGTTAACCCTCCAACGTCATCGTAAGTTACAACTCCTCCAGATACATTTAGAACAGCTACCCTTTTGTTGACTTTTATTATAGTATCTCGTGTGATTTTTACAACTTTATCTCTTGGTCGTAAATTTTCAACGATTAACCTTAATGTTCCTAAAGTTGGCCTTCTTTTCCCCCCCATCTGAAACATTTTCATAATGTCAGACATAGGGTTATCTGTATCTTCTCTTTGAACAAATGTACCTAAAACATCAACGATGTCTCCAATTACTACGGGTTTATCTATTAACTTTCCTTTGATTGCCTCTGCTTGCCTTTTTAAATCAATATTAGGGCGTGTAGGAGTTAATACAATTTCAACTGCGGGATAAACCTCAGCAAGTTGAACGGTGATGAATTCTCCGATCGTCGCTCCTGCATTAAGTCGTTGAAGACCATCTAATCTAATGATTCCTTTTCCTCTATCTTGAACAGAGGAAACAGCAATACCTGTAGTTTTTTTCTTACCTCTGATCTCGATAATATCTCCTGTGTTCAATTGTAAATCAAGCATTCTATCTTGATCTATATAACAAAGAGAGCGTCCACTTCGGCTTTTTTCTAATCTCTCAATTCTGAGCTTAATTATTTTTTTTTGAATTTTTTCTTGCGACATTTTCAATTAACGAGTAAGTTATCAAATTTTCGAAAATATTTACAAATAAAAAAAGTAATAATGGTTTATTTTCTTTTTCTTTAATTTTTATAATAATTAAATTATTAGAGATTTTCAGTAATTTTTATGTTTAAATTTTTTTCTAAATAATCCTTAAATGTTTTTGAAATTTCAGATTCTGTAAGTGCTTTATTTTTGTTTTCTCTCACATAATTTTTTCTTAATTTAATAATCCTCTTTTTAAAGGGTAAATATGTCGAATCACGCAAAAGTGCGCTTATATAGATCCTTGAAAATTTATCTAGACTTTCATTATCCAAATTTGATAGAATATTATTTATAGCTACCGTTTTTAATTTAGATTTCATAAACTCTCTTTTTTTTTGAATTATAGCTAAAAAGTCCTTAATTTTGTGATTTAGATCTGTGATTTGTGAAAGATCATAGACTACGTCTGGTATATCCCATTTATACTTATTAAACTCATCAAATCTTTCATTAATTTTGTTAATGACCATGTTTGGAATTGGCTTACCTCGATTTTCATTCCACTTTAGACAGGTTTCAATAGGTGTTGCTATATGAACCATAAAAAAATGTAAATTAAGGTTTTCAGTAATCTCTTTTAAATCATGCCTCATACTATTATAATAATTTAAATCATCACTGATTACAATATATTCTTTTTCTAATTCACTCCTTATTACTTTTAGATTTTCTTTTCTTATGATATGTTCCTTTTCATGATCAAATTTATCTGGAGTCAAATTGTGTCTTATTTTATCGGGATCAATGATTTTAACATTCAAATTATTAAATTTTTTTTTGAGAGCTATTTTTAATGTATTAGCAAAAGTGCTTTTTCCTGAAGCTGGTAACCCTACTAAGCAAATTAAAAAATTTTGTTCAACCAATAATGAAATCAACTAATTTATATCATTAGTAATACTTTTTATTAATTCGTTCTTTTGTTGTTTTGAAAACGATTTTATCTCTAATTCTCTTCTCATTGCTTCCTTTCTATTTTGATAAGATTCAAAATATTTTAATTCGATATGTTTTTTACCACGACAAAATTTAGCACCAGTTCCGTTTCTATGTTCATGCCATCTCCTGTAAAGATTGTTTGTATATCCGGTATAATACATTATTCTTCCATTCTTAGCAACGACTTCTAAAATATACACATAGTAAACGATCATATCGAATCCTCTATGTTATAGATCTGTATTGTAATATATATTTTTTTAGTAAATTTCTGAAAATATAGTTAAAATTTACCAGCTTGAGGTCAAATATATATATTACGATAACATAATTGATTAATTAAGGAAATAAGGATTAAATTTTTAATGAAAAACGATTATTTTATTATTAAGATTTAAATTATTTGCTAAACAAGATCCAATGCCAAAGGGTATTTTTTTAATTCGTTGGGATGATGTTGAAGGGGGTATAATATATCTAAAATACCCAGAAGATTTAGAGATCCCAAATCCAGTTGTTCAGCAAATTACAATTTCGCATAATTTTACAGAATCTTATATTATTTCAGAAGAAAAAAACTGGAACTCGGTTTCTTATTATAATGAAAATAAAGAAATAATAATCGTTTTAGTTTTAGGTAAATATGATGATGGCAATGATTATTTAGAAATCGTTGAAAAATTCAATCAAGAAATTGATAAAGTAACTGAAGAACAGAAACTAAAAGAAAATTTAGAAACCATGTTTCATATCAGTCTAGATGCCTTCCGGACAACTGATGAAGTCATCACAAAATTAAGTAATGAAGTGGCATATCTAAAAACAAGAGAATATGACTTTGATGTAAAATTTGATTTCATAACTAAATCAAATCAATTATCAGTGAAGAGCAAAATTTTATTCTTATTAGCGATAAAGGATTTTGTATCCATTAAAGATTTCGAACAAGTAATAAAGACAAGCAAGCGATGGTTTTTTAGTGTACTTGAAACACTTGTAAAAAATGAAGTAGTTGGATATGACGCTAAGAACGATACCTACTTTTTGAGAGTATGAAAGACGCTAAGATTAAAATAAAAGTATATGGATATGTTCAAGGTGTGTTTTTTCGTTACACTACTCGGAAAGTTGCTCGAAGATTAGGGTTAACGGGATATGTAAAAAATATGCCTGATGGCACTGTTTATATCGAAGCAGAAGGACCTGAAGATAAATTGCTTGAACTTTTAGAATTTTCTAAACAAGGACCTAAGCATGCCCAGGTAGAAAAGGTTGAACATGAATTTACACTACCTTCAAATGAATTTAGAGGATTTGATTACATGTTTGAATACTAAATGTAATACCTCAATAACACTCCCTTTGAAAAAGGATTGATTAAATTCTTTATTTATGTCGGTTATTTTAAAACGAAATGAATATTTAAGAATGTTTCAGTCATTACCCCACAAGAAAATTAGATTTCAGACACCAATAATTCTAAGGATGTTTGGAGCATTGAATAAAATAAACATGAGAAATGAAAATAGATATATCTTATGTAATTTTCTTGACCAAAACAGTGATAAAATAGGCTTAAGTGATGATATCTACGAAATTAATAACAATATGCCCCTCAATCAACTGTTTCTATTAACATTTAACAAAGCTAAAGAATTTGAATTAATTAATGCATTATATAATGAATATATTAATTCTATCAATGCGATAAATGAGAAGAAAACAATATAAAACTATTTTTCAAAGATTCATTTACTTAAGGTTAACTGATTGATAAAATATAAAAAGATAAAAAATAAATTAGATAAAAGTTATATCTTGATATTCTGAATCTCCAATATCTTTTTTGGCTACTCCTAATTCTCTAACTTGTTGATTTAATTTTAAGACTGCATCTCTTACTATCTCTTTTTGCTTAGCACCAGTACAAACTATGCGTCCTGTGCTAAATATTAAGAAAACTGTCTTAGGATCTTGCATTCTATATATAAGGCCCGGAAATACTTCAGGTTCGTACATAGCATATTCCATCACAATGGCGGCCATATTTAAGTCAATATTCGTGTGTAGATCCCCTGAAGCTACAATATTTTGAATTGTTATTTCGGGATTCGAAAGTTTTATTCCAGCCTTTCTAATGTTTTTTACAACTTTATCTACAACTCGTTCTGCTTCTGATGCCTGTCTAAGTCCGGTAACTACCATTTTACCAGTAGAAAATATTAATATTGTAGCGCGTGGTTTTTCAATTCGCATCACAAGACCAGGAAAACGTTCGGGGTTATATTCAACTTCAGCATGGCGTCTTGCTATTTGATTTAAATCTATCTTTTCTGTTATCTCTACTACAACTGTTGCTACTACATTTTCAATTTTATAGTCTAAATCTGTTTCATAGTCATATTCCCCTTTCTCTCCTTTTTCCCCTTCTTCTTCAATTTCTTCCTCATCTTCTTCAAATTCGTCATCAATTTCTTCTTCTGACATGATTATATTAAGTGATAATTATGATTTGAAATATGTAAAATAAAAATATTCTTTATAACTACGTTTTTTTATTAATTTTATTTAAATAAATCTTCCTTTATAAAGGTGGTAGATTTAAAAAAGATTAGAGCCCAAATCACCGAATTTTGATAGTTATTAAAATAATTTGAAAATAATTACTTTCTAAAAATTAATGAAAGAAAAGAATTTACCTATAATTTTTTTAAGGATTATTTGAAATCTGATCTAGAATTCTTTTCGTCAATTCTGTAAATGCGTCTTCAACATTTTGACCAGTTTTAGCAGATGTAATAATCATTCCTAAATTATTTGTATTTGCATACTCCCTAGATTGTCTTTCAGTTATTTTTATTTGCTTTTCCAAATCAGATTTATTTCCTATTAATATTATAGGAGCATTATCTCTAGCATCCCTGAAACTCTGTATCCATTCGTCAAGTTTTTCATAAGTCTTCTTGCTAGTCATATCATAGACTAGAAGCGCACCATTGGCACCTTCCAAATAGAGTTTTCTAAGAGATTTAAAAGATTCTTGGCCTCCCAGATCCCAAATTTGGGCAGAAACATCACCATAACCTTCGATAGCTATATCTTTTTTTAAAAGATTGACCCCTAGGGTACTTTTATAATTTTCTCTAAATTTATTTTCTATAAATCTATAAACGAGCGAGGTTTTACCCACATTGGCTTCTCCAAGTAAGCAGATTTTTATAATGTATTTTGGCTCCATTCGCTTCACATCTTTTATAATATTTGTTGCTTAGTTCTTTCTTTTTTCTATTTTGATTAATTAAATTGAATATTTTATTTATAAATTTGGCATTATGATCTTTAAATTGACTAAATTAAGGAATAATTAGAAATGTATTTATTTTTTTTATATTCAAAGTATAATTTATACTTATTAATAATTTTCTAATAACACTTTGAAATTGCATATTTAACTTTGTTGCGAAAAATTCTTCTAAAAAAAGTAATACTAAAATAAATTATTTTGTAAAATTTGATCCTTCTGGAAAACTTTCTTGAAGACATAGCCAAAGGGATAAGAAAAAAGATTTAATTAATCATTTCAGTCTTTCTGAAACACCAACATAAATTCACAGTAATTTTGTCCTGTTTGTAAACAGCATCCTAGTTCTTGAGCAAAACAATGACGGTCACTTAATTTTTCTACTACTCCTGCTAAAAGTCCAGCTTCAAATGAACAAAAGCTTCCTGATGTTTTAATCCCTTTTTTAATTAAATCCTTTATGGATGAATGATCTTTAAGTTTTAATTGTATTATTTCATCTGTACTTTCAGTTATCTCAACTGATCCAAGATTGAATTCAGTTATAATTCGTTTTAATTCACTTGGAATTTGAGATACATCCTTAACTGCTTTGACTTTTAAGGTAGTTCCTAATTCATGTCCTAAATAGTAAAAAATTGCTTCTAGTTGGTGTCCTAATGCTAATAGAGCACCAACTTTCATATCTCCAATGTCTTTGCCTTCTTTTAAATTCTTTCTCATTTGGGCGAGAATTTTAGAGAGTAATTGTCTATCCATTAAATTTCACTCTATTTTTGTTTTTTTATAAATTTTTTTTTCTTTCTATAATATTTATATTTTAACTGAAGATATAAATGCATAAAGAATCGCATCTATAATTTCTTCTTCTTGTATATTTACTGATAGTTTTTTATCTGCTATAATCAAGGTGGGAACAGAAGTGATACGATACTCTTGTGTAAATTGCCGATTATCTTCCATTTCAATTGATATTTTTTCAATTCGTAATTTCTTTCCAAACAAAGAAATATTTATTTTCTTTAACATTTCTTCAACTGGTTTGCAAGGTGCACAATGATTTGAAGAGAAAAATAAAATTTTCGGATATCCTTGATTGATATCATCATACATTTTCTAGTCTTCTTTATATTTGTTGTATAACTCTTTAATTATTGCCTGAAATGCTTCAAAAACCCCTTGTCCGGTTTTTGCAGATGTTTTATAATAGCCAAGAAAATCTCTATTTTCCACAATTTCCTTTACTTTTGCATCATTTAAATCTTTTTCATCAACTAAATCGGTTTTATTACCAAATAAAACAATAGGGAGCTCTCCAGTATACTTTTTAATGTCTTCATGCCATTCTATTATTTTATTAAAACTATTTTCATCAGTATGTGAAAATACTATGATTGCAGCTTTACTTCCCTTATAAAATGTGGGTCGCATAAAATTGAACTCGTCTTGTCCAGCAATGTCCCAAAAAAACAATTTACAATTGTCTCCCTCAATCTCTTCATCATATTTCGAAAATTGAGCGCCTAGTGTTTTAATATAATCTTTTTGAAAACTACCTTGAGTATATTTTTTAATTAAGGAAGTCTTCCCTACTGCGCCGTCCCCGATCACAGTTATTTTGAACACAAATCCTTTTGCTATGCTATTTTTTCCCATTTACATCACACTGTCTTTTTTTTTCTCCTGTTAATGCTTTTTCAAAAGTATACAATAATAATTTATTATTTAATTTTATTTGTTATTAATTTATATTATTAATAATAACGACTCGTTTTAAACATTGAGAATAATGGCTCAAGATCCAAACGATATGAATTTTTGCAAAAACTGTAAAATGAATGTATATTCTTCAAGACCTAAATTCAATATTAAAATTTTTGGTTTTTTTGCTTTAATAATGACGATAGTATTTACCACAATTACTGTAATATCTTTGTCAACTTTTTCAGAGATTTTTCTTTTTATCTTTTTCATGTGGGGTTTTATGATAATCAATCCATATCTTATCTATTTTGGATTACAGAACAAGCAAAACTGTCCTAGATGTTTTAAAAAAACTTCTGAAAAAAATCTAGAATATAAACCGTTTGGAGAAAAAGAACCAGAAATTTATAAAGCATTTGCTCTTTCTGAAAAATCCATAGTAAAATGGTATTGTCCCCATTGCGGTAATTCTTTAAATGAGGGAGCAATATTTTGTGGATCATGTGGGAGAAAATTTGAAATTCAACGGTAATTGAAATCATGGATATAATAGAACGAATAGAAAAACTCATTATCAATTTTTCAGAGCAAAATTTAAAGATTTCTATTGCTGAAAGCTGTACAGGTGGTTTTGTATCACATATGTTTACTAATATTTCTGGCGCATCAAAAGTCTTCGAAAGAGGAATTGTTTGTTATAGCAATCAAGCAAAAATAGATCTACTCAATGTAGATCCAATAATTATTGAGAAATATGGTGCAGTATCAGAACATGTTGTTAAGGAACTATCTAACAATATAAGAGTTCTGTCAAATGTTGATATTGGAATAGGAATTAGTGGTATTGCTGGACCAACTGGAGGGACTCCAGAAAAACCAGT
>JABXKB010000198.1 GCA_013375485.1 Promethearchaeota archaeon
CTAATATTAGGAGAAAAAATTCCAAAATTCTTCTTCTTCATAAATCCTTTGAATATTATCGAGTCACCCCAGTTTTGATACAATTTAGCACCAGTTTCCCCCTGTAGAGAGTGAAATCCTCTTCCCTCACTAGCCGCTGTTAAGAAGATAATAGCACTATATCTTCTTAAGAAAGTTTTAGAACTAAATATAAAATTGAATCCTTTAATTGCCTGAAATAACTCTGTATCTTCAGGATATAAATTAAAAAACCCAATGTCTAAATCTAAATTGGTTGGCATTTCGGTTGAATAGACTTCTTTTGCTAATTCCATTGCTTTTCTATGTGCTTCAATGAAATGTCCCGCAAAAATTCCTGCAATTCCCCTTCTCATAGTAGATACAATATTTATGGAGAAATCAAGACCTACTTTTTTACAGACGTTTTCAATATCTTTCCTTAGCTCCGTAACAAAACCTATTCCCCCAGAAGACCCTTTAACTGCAAGAACATGATTAGCATGAAGAGTTTCAATTCCACTAACACCAGGTAAAATAATTTTAGCACCACCTCCATATCCCGCTAAAGGATGTGGAACTACGGATCCAATCGCAATTTTTAGATCTGCATCATAATAAGTTTGATTCACGTAGATAGGAGTTCCCATTTGAGATTCACCCAAATAAATTAGATTTTCATATGGATGATGGTTTTCGATGTTAATCCTATCTACTATATCTAAACCTAATTTCTTTATAGAGTCTCTTCTGTCTAACGGACGGTGTGAACCAAGAGCATAGATGATAGTAATATTCTCATCTTGAATACCAACTGTATTTAATTGGGTTAAAACAACATTTAATATTATTTCCATAGAAGTTGGACGAGAAATATCTTCAACAACAATTACAGCATTTTGCTTCCCTTGAGCAATTTCTTTAAGTGTAGGCGATCTTACAGGATTATTAATAGAGGTTTCAATTTCTTCTTTCGATATTTCAGGAGCATCTTTCATTTTAAATAATTTAACTTCCCATGTATCTGGAAATTCGAGATCAAGATCCTCATCCCCATACCAAGCAGCCCAAGGAATTTTAAAGATTTGAACCATTTTTTACACTTAAATTAATAATTATTAATATTTAGTTCTTTTAATATATTAATTGTTGGGAAACCATTTTCATCCCACCCTCTAAATTTATAATACTCATCAAGCATAGCATCAATTGTGAGTACTTTATTCTTAGTCATACCTCTTTCTAAAGGAAATTTCAATCGTGGAGGAATTTTATCGTCTTTTCTAGTGATTCCACATTTGTTATTAAAAACTCTTTTCAAATTAAATATCCTCTCTCCAATTTTTAATAATTCCTTTAATGTAAACTTTATGCCGGTCAAATAATAGATGGAATCTATAATTTTGTCAAATATGTCCTCTACTATCTGAGTTCCGGAAGTTATAGTTTGTTTACAGATCCCTAAAGAATTAACTACTTCAGATAAATTCTGAGTAATAGCAATATCCCTAGCAAATTGAGGATCATCAATAGTACGATCTCTGATGCGTTTCTCTTTTGTTATTTTTAAAATTTCATTAAATCCGGTAAAACCAGAATACTGGTCATTTGCATAGCCCCTAGCATGGCAAGCACCACGATTGGATGTAGCATATTGTAATCCGAGCGGAAAAATTGCACGTGGGTCATGCATTGGAGCTTCTAGGCCTTTAACGTCAGATAACAATTCTTTGCTATCTTTACCTATTATTTCAGAAGCCTTTCTAGAACCATTGCTCAATATCTCTCCTATTCCTTCCTTCTTACAAATCATTTCTGTAAGCTTAATAATTGCATCACCATCTCCCCATTCTAATGGAAATCCAATTTCTTCTTGAGTTATTATTCCTTTTTCATAACAGTCTAAAGCAAATGCTACTACACATCCCGTTGAGATGGTATCTACACCAAATTTATTACATAGATCATTTAAATAGGCAATAGCTTCTACATCTGAGAGTAAACACATAGCTCCAAATGCTGCTGTAGTCTCATATTCCGCTCCCGCAGCATTCTTGATCTTGTATGGTCCTTCAGTTATCTCAATCTCTCTACCACAACTGAATGGACACATAAAGCAAGGTTTATTTCTTACGTGTAATTTTTCAAGCACAATTGCACCTGAAATATCATTTACTCCTCTCCATTTATGCAATGTCCAATTTTTATGAGGTACATCAGACAATCTTTCAAAGTAATCGATATTATTTGTTCCTAAATTTCGCAATATTTCTGCCATTGGTGATTCTTTAAAAGTTTTAAATAATATTTTCGAAATTTCATTGAATTTTTTCTGATCAAAGTACTCAATTTTTTTAGTACTCTTTACAGCAATCGCTTTTAGATTTTTTGATCCCATTATTGCTCCCATCCCAGTTCTCCCTACTGCTCTATGATGATCATTCATTATAGATGCTAGCCGTACTAATTTTTCTCCAGAAGGACCAATACTAGCGACCTTAAATTGTTTTCCCAATTCATTCTGTAATATGTGAATTGTCTTATCAGTAGTTAAACCCCATAAATCAGATGCATCTTTTAATTCATAATGGTCATTCTCTATTATCAAGTAAACAGGAGTATCAGATTTATTTTTAAAAATAATACCATTAAGAGTTTTTCTTAATTCTGCTGCAAAAAATCCTCCAGATAGCCCTTCTCCATAAATATTCGTTAATGGAGATCGAGCTGAGACCGAATAAAATCCAGAACAAGGATAAGATGTACCCGTTAAAAGACCTGTCATAAAAATTAGTTGATTATAATCACTAAATGGGTCATATTCATAAGTTTTTTCTTTCAATAAATAATCAATTGCGAAACCAGGACCACCTAAGAACTTTTTTATACAATCTTCATTGTATAAATTATCTTTAAATGACTTATTATTTAGATCTACTTCCAGAATCTTTCCAAGTTTTTCTTTTGTCGTCTGAAGTTCACCTATTAGATTTTTTTTAAAAATATTCATTCATATTTAATTCTTTGTCTGATGAAACTGTACTTTTATTTGGACAATCAAATTCAAAAAATAATTTAATTAATAGTAGCATTTTTATTTTTCGAGTATCATTCTAACAACATTTCTAGCTCCCACAGCAACACCCATAACTCCACCACCAGACTCACTATATGCTCCGATATACCATAGACCATCTATTGGCGTTTTATGTGGTGGGTTAGTTTGTCCTAAAACTGGAGCAGTCCCTCCAAAGGAGTGGCGCACTACGTTTATCCGTTTTTTAAAGTCATCTGGTGTTATAATTTTTTTAGTCTCTGATCCTTCATATAATCCGGGAATTATCTTCTCCGCTTCCATAATTAACTTATCAGCAAATTCTTCCTTTCGGTCATCCCAGGTTCCTTCTTTTAACTTGTGAGGTCCAACTGTGTAAATCGTAACAGCATGCTTACTTGGAGGTGCCATCTCAGGGGAATGCATCGTTGGAATATATATTAAAAATCCGTCAGTACCTTCATGATAATAACCTTCTCTCATTTCTTTAATTGCTCCTTCAATATCATAAGTTAGATAATAATAACATAAAGCTGCTTTTTGAAAACGTGAAGGGTCAAAATCTATGCCAAGATGAACCATAAAAACAGATTCCATTAAAGTAATTCCTTCAATATTTTTAATAAAACTCTCTGACAAGTATTTTTTACCTACTAAGTTATAGAATGTATTAAACATACCTCCGCTTGCTAAAACTAAATCAGCTTCAATAATAGCTCCATTTTCAAGTTGAATTCCCTTGACTGTGTTGTTTTTTATTATGATTTTTTGAACTTTACTATTGGTGTAAATTTTACCCCCATTCTCAGTTATCACATTTGCTAATGCCTTTACTAGTTCTCCACAGCCATTCTTTATATAATGATAAACTGGATATTTACCTCCTTGAAATTTTATTGGTATTCTTTTATCAAAAGCTGTTTCTACATTAAAAAATGGTACTCCTAACCCAAAAAACTCACTAGGTTTCACAACCATATCAGCTAAGATTCCCAAATATACAGCTTTTAATTTTTGCTCATTAAAGAAATAGTCTGTTATTTGAGAGGCACTCCAATCTTTATACTTCTTAACTTTAAGAAATTTGAATAATAATTTCAGTTTAATCCCTAAAGCTTTTAAACATTTAACGAATGGTAGTTGATTTCCAAGATATGCAATCGCCATCATACGATCATAAAATTGATAATATCTATCTAACCCTTCACTTTCTTCAGGGAATATTTTTTTAAAAAACTCTCGTCTCCAATAAGGTCCTGCATAATCTTCTGGCCTCCATACTTGAAAATCTGGAAAAGATTGGCCACGGTCTTCATTGATTATTTCAATTTTATCATATATTCCAAGTTCAATCAGAATTCTAGCTAGCTTCTCATGAAGTGCAAATCCTTCCAAAAGAAGGGGACCAATATCCCAAGAATAACCTTCTTGACTAATTGTTGCTGTAACTCCACCTATTTCAGAAAATTGCTCATAAACAACAACTTCATATCCTTCACGAGTAAGATAGGCACCTGCAGTTAAACCTGCCATTCCAGATCCAATTATTATAGCTTTCATAATGTAATCTATACCCTAATTTCACATAAATAAGATAAATATATAAATTGAGGAAAATAAATTAAAAACATTATTTCAATCTTTTTTAAATTCTTTATTCTAAAAGTCTTTTATAGTTTAAGTCAAAATTAAGTATCTTATTCATATTAGTTAGTCTAATTCCATAAGAAATTTCATTACTATTTCATTAAATTCATTAGGTTTCTCAAATGGAACTGCATGTCTGGCATCCTGGATTTCTATAAATTTCGCATTAGGAATTAATGCCGTATATTCCTTTTTAATTGAAGATGGTGCATAGTCTTCATCTGATCCAATGATAAGGGTTGGAAATTTAATTTTATCAAGTTTATCACGAATACTCCATCCAATTAATGCACGCATTGCAGAAAGATAAGCTTTTTTATCATTTTCTGCCCATCTCTTGATTAATCTCTTCCGTAAATCTTCTTGTTCTGGTTTTATGAATAATCTGGGTGCAAGAACCTTACCCATCTTTTTCATTCCTACTAATTTTACTATAAGTGTACGTTTAAACGCTTCTAATTTCATTTTAAATGAATCCATTGGTATTTCAATACCAGCATTTACGATTGTTAGGCTTTTTACAAAATCAGGATAATCTACAGCAAATTGAAAAGCAATACCTCCTCCTAAAGAGATCCCTAACACATGAGTTGAATTTATTCCCAATTTTTTAAGTAATTCTGCGATATCTTCAGCAAACATTGGCATAGTGTAAGGTCCTTTAGGTTTATCCGTTTTTCCATGACCCCTGAGATCAACAGTAATAACTTGATAATTTTGAGAAAAACTTGGAACTTGAAATTCCCAATCGCGTGTACTTGATCCTAACCCATGGATAAGAAGTAAATTTTCTCCTTTTCCAGACAACTCATAATATATCTCAATATCTTTAACCTTCTCTTTTGGCATGATACTATTACTCAATAACTATTTAGTTAATATTGATACATTATTAGAATTTTTAAAATGTTCGAAAAGTGCACCTTAAACCTTTATTAATAGAATTATTTCCTTTTTATTAAATAAAACTAAAAATTAAAAGGTAAATATAGATGATTTCTAAAGGAAATAAGATAAAGAATAAAATAAGTTCGATTACAACTAGTGTTTCTTCTATTTTAATCCCATTTTTCCAGTATGTACCTTGCACTGCCATTTGGTTTGGTATAATGAGTGTGCCATTGATAACATATTTAGCTTTCTTTTTTCAGAATCCACGAATTCTAATATCTGATATTACATTTCTATTTAGCAGATATGAAATATATATTATGCTATTAGGATTCATGTTTTATTTATACTCTTTAATATTTCAATTAACTCATAGAAAACAATTAGTTCAAACTGGACCGTATAGATATGTAAGACACCCTCAGTATATTGCTTTGATCATCATGACTTTTGGTATGACTTTAATAGTCTTCCAAACCAGTCCAATTTTCAATTTTAATTTAGACATGGATGGATTTACTTTTATATTTTTAATTTGGATTGGTGAAGTGCTAGCATACATTATTCTAGCTAAGATCGAAGAATATGCATTAAAAGCTAAATATGGAGATAAATATCTAGATTATGCAAATAATGTATCTTTTATGATTCCTTTCCTAAAACTAAAAAGAAATAAAATCGAAAACGAATATTTATCATTAGATAAAAGGAATAATAAATTCCATGCGAATTAAAAAAGTTGATTTTTACCAATTAATAAAATTTCTACTGATAATATCTTCCTTTATCTTACTCTCATTTATTCTAAATCATGTATTAACTTCAAAAGTTGATTATTTTGGTCGTGAAAGAACTTATACTATAGAATTGGTTATAATTTCTCTTTTAATCGCACTAATTTTTTTAGTTTCCATTTTTGAAGTGCTTACTTTAAAAGAATATAAAGGGTATATTATAAAAAGACCTCTTATAAAGAAAGGAAGTTCCTATTTAACCCTTACAGACATATTTGACAATGAAAACCGTTTGAATATATTAAGGGAAATCCTCAATAATCCTGGAATTCATCAAAATGAATTGCTGCGAAGGTGTGATTTACAGAAAGGTCAATTACAATGGCATTTAGACGTTTTATTGAAGAATCATATTATAAAAAAAGAAAAATATGGCCAATATACAATATATTTTCCAATAACGGCGTCTATTGAATCAATTGAAAACTTCAAAAATTTACCTTCAAAGTCAGAAACTACTGAAAATGTTTTAGATATTATTCAAAAGAATCCAGGAATTAATTCTTCAAAGATATCTCGAATTCTAAATCTTTCCCGCAATACAATAAAATATCATATTGATAAATTATCTGAGAATGATTTAATAAATCTTAAAGAAAAAGGCCGAAAAATAGAATTATACCCAAATATATAGAATATGATTATAATCAATAATAAGTAATTTAGTCTAGAAATACTCCCCCTAATAATCGTGCAAATGCAAATATCTTCAGGTTAGCTTGTATGATAAAACTAGAAAATTATAAATTAAATAAGGATTAATGAAGGAGATTAACTAAGACATGGAAAATTTAAATCTCAATATCAGTTTTACAACCATAGGCGTTAATTAGATTAATCAAAAATGAGTTTCAAGAATCAATATCAACTAAAAGTCAATAAGTTTATCCCAACTTTTAGGTTTTTTATTTAATTGCATGATTGAAACAATTATTATCTCATCTTCTTTAACTTGATAAATTACTCCATAAGGGAAGCGTTAGGTTATGCATCTCCTACAATTTTGTGAGATTTTAGACCATGCTTTAGGGAACTGGAGAATTCGTTGAATTGTAGAGTAAATTTCTTTAGAAAATTCAAAACCTAAACCAAGACTCTTATCTTCATAATAATCAATCGAATCAGTTAATTCCTCGACTGCTAAGGGATGGAAACGATATTTCATTTTTTAAACCGACTTTGAATTTCTTCAAAAACTTTTTCACCTGAGATCGCTTTAACTTTACCCGAATTAATGTCTGAAACGCGCTTTTCTGCTTCTTCAGCCCATAAATCATCAATTTCTTTTTGAATTGGTATATTTAGACTCTCTATTAATTTATCAATTAATATCGTTCGTAGATGTGAAGGCAGAGATAGTACTTCTTGAAGTAATTTTTCGTTTAATTCATTCATGTTTTCTCATCTTAATATTACAAATAAATAGAATAAAATCACACTTTAATTTTTTTGTATTCAAAATTCTATACTAGATAATAAGAGTAAATACATGAGGAAAATCATCATTCTTAGAAAAATGAGCAAATAATCTAAACCATATTTCCTATCCTAATTAAATATCAATCATTTATGATCATAAATCCTTTTAACATAGTTATAAATGTAGAACCATTGTTCTTCTTATCCTTCTCCAATTCAAAAAGGAAAATCTTATTTATCTTTTAAAGATATTTTTGAAAATGAAAATCGTTTGAATATATTAAAGGAAATCCTCAATAATCCTGGAATTCATCAAAATGAATTGCTGCGAACCTGTAATCTCCAAAAAGGACAATTACAGTGGCATTTAGATGTTTTGTTGAAATATCGTATCATAAAAAAAGAAAAATTTGGTCAGTATAATCTTTATTTTCCCGTTACTTCTTCAATTGAAGCAATTAATACATTTAAAAATCTACATGCTAAGTCAGAAACTACTAATAAAACTTTTGAGTTAATTCAGAAAAATCCCGGGATTTCTTCATCAGAAATTTCTCAGAAAATTAATCTTGCTCGAAATACCGTTAAATATCATATCGATAAATTATCAGAGAATGATTTAATATATCTTAAAGAAAAAGGGCGAAAAATTGAATTATATCCTGTAAAATTTGAAGGTAAAAACTCATAAAATTAAAGATAAAGTACTATTAATCTTAATTGCTATAATACAAAAGAAAAACAAAGTGAAAGAATGTATTTTTTCAATTAATAACTTCTCTAAAATACACTTTTTATAGTTTTTTTTCAATTTCTTCTCCTAATCCATAATTCTCATAACCTTTAGATCAATAATAAATCCAAGGAAAAAATTTATTTCTATCAATCCTAGTGAAAATAATGTTTCAACTATTAATCAAATTTCTATAAAAATCAAAAGAAATAAAAAAAAATTTATTTTAAATTAGGGTAATTTTTTGCACTTTTTCTTGATTATAATTGCTGTTATTACTATGAAAAATGTAAGCAGTAAGTATAGAGGATATCCAGGAATACGTCT
>JABXKB010000199.1 GCA_013375485.1 Promethearchaeota archaeon
TCTTCTTCCATCTACTAAATATGGAGTTTTCATTAGTTTCTTAAAGTCATCAGGTGTTAAAGTTTTAAATTCATCCCATTCTGTAATTAATAGTGCGCATTCAGAATCCCTGAGAGCTTCTTCTTTAGAATCAGCATATTGGATATTATCCCCCATTTCAATTTCAGCTGTTTTATTTGCCTTAGGATCATAACCAATTATTTCAGTTACTCCTCGTTTTCGTAATTCATTAACAACTCTAATACTTGCAGCTCCTCGCATGTCGTCTGTACCTGGTTTGAACGCAAGACCTAGTAAACTGACTTTTTTACCAGCTAACTTTCCTGCTAATTTTTCAGCAATATCTACTAAATGAATTGCTTGATCATCATTTATTTCTAAAACAGCCTCCAATAATCTTGAAGTATATCCTTTAGATTTCGACCAAGCTTTAATAGCATTCACGTCTTTATGAAAGCACGCGCCTCCAAAACCAACACCTGCTCGTAAAAATCTAGAATTTATTCTATAATCAAGTCCTACACCCTTCATAACTTCCGATATATCTACATTTGGTACTAATTCTGCAAAATTTGCAAATTCATTTGCAAAACTTATTTTTGTTGATAATAAGCAATTATTTCCATATTTGACTAACTCAGCACTTTCCAAGTTCATTCGTAAAA
This sequence comes from Promethearchaeota archaeon, assembly GCA_013375485.1. Classification (GTDB taxonomy): domain Archaea; phylum Asgardarchaeota; class Lokiarchaeia; order Sigyniarchaeales; family SOKP01; genus Loki-b32. Next base: position 666 of record JABXKB010000199.1, read on the forward strand.
TAGGACAATTTTCTAAATGACCTCCATAAAAATATTCATAAAATTCTTGAAGCAATGCTCCACTTTTTTCATCGAACTCACCTATAACAATTCTGTCCGGATGTAGAGTATCTTCAATTGAACGTCCTTCAGCTAAAAACTCCGGTTGCATACACAAACCATAATCTCTTCCAGGCTGTTTTCCCGAGACCTCCTCTATGATCTTAGATACTAGATTCCTAGTAGTACCCGGAACTACCGTTGATCTTACCACAACTAAATGATATTTATCTTTTGTCTTTAGGGCTTCTCCTATTTCTCTTGCTGTACTTTCAATAAAATTTAAATCAATACTTTTATCTTCCCTCATTGGAGTACCTTGAGTAATCATAGAAATATCTGTATCCAACACCGCTCTTACTGGTTCTATAAGACATTTCAAAAGCTCAGGATTATTTTTTTTAATATCATCCATCATTTCTTGTAATCCTGCTTCAAAAAAAGGTGCTTTTCCATCGTTTATTAAAGCAGCTTTTTTCTCATTATGCGTAGATGCTAAAACTTGTATATCTTTATCAGCAAAACATGCCGCAGAACATAATCCAATAAAACCAGTTCCTAAAATTGAAACACTATATTTATACATTTTATTACGAATTCTTTATTTTTGATAATAACTAAAATATTAGATTTAAGTTTAAATCTTTCGTTTCTCTCATTTCATAATATTCTAAAACAATTCTAAGAAAAATTTATAATAATAAGAAAATAGTATTAAACTTATGAAGAATCTCATTTATTCAATAAACCCATGGGAATATTATGGGTTTCTATTTTACAAATTTTCACAAATAATTAAGAAATAAGGAGAAATCTTAATATGAAAAATTTAAGAGAAAAATTAAAAATTCCTGAGAATGCGTTACAGGCTATAAATGATTTTTTATTAGATGAGGATAATCCCATTATAAATGATTTACTCAAAATCATCGAAAAATATGGTGGGGTCGATGAGGTTAACAAAAAAGCCGAAGAAGCAAATAAATTAGATACCATATTAAAAAAACTCACTAATAAAAAACCTGAATATATAAAAGATTTAGAATGGTTGATAAAACAAAGAGATGAATTTGCCTTTATCAGTATTCCAGAATATCGAGAAAAAATATTAGGGAATGATGTATACAAATTTGAATTTGACGATAGTTTTGCTGTAACATTAGAGCTCTCAGCTTGCCAATATTTTCCTTTTCTTATAGATGTTGCTAAAGATGCTATTGAGAATCAAAAATTAATGCCTGGTCGAATAATTCGAGTTAGAAAAATGAAAGAACAGGAAGAAGATGGTGATTTATTAGCTATGACCGCTGCTATGCAAATCATAGGGGCTACATATGTTGAAACCCTCGATACTAAAGGGACGGCTCCTGGTCCTGATGGTTTACCGGTAAATGTTCATTTAGGTGGACCTGATACAATTACAGGATATTTTGGTGGTGTCGGACAACCAAATGATTTTGCTTTAAAATGGGTTGATGAATACCTCTATTATTATACTAATTATGGAGTAAAACAGGTGCTTAATGTTAATCCTGGCACGGTTCTTTTGGGCTATTTTATCTATAAATTAGGGATTAATAATGAGTTTAAAATTTCAGTTTTTATGGGAAATGATAATCCATATTCTTCCCTCTGGACATTATTAACTGGAAGATTATTCGCTCGTGAAGATGGTACAAGTCCATTAATAGGTTATAATCTATCAAATGCAGTTAATAATGAAACTATGGAACTCTCTGCTTATATTCGGAGAAAATTTGATTTTGAGGATGTTGTACGGCTTGAACATCATATTACCGAGACGTGGAAAAGTATTGTAAGACAACCTTATGATAGACGGGATGAGTTAATTGAATTAGGAAAGAAGGTCAAGAATATAAGTGCTAAGCATGAGGGAGGGAATATTGATGTTGAAAAAACTCGAGATTATCCTACAGATATTCTTGATTATTTTAGAGATAAACAAGAAATAGTTGATGCCGGAGATTGGGAGGCTTTAAAGATAAATCATCGAGATCGATACAATGCAATTAATACAACTGCTGATTTATTGACAAAGAATGGTATATCTATTATAGCTGCTCAAAAGTTACATCATAGAGATTAAAATTGGAGGATACAAATATTATGAGTAAGTTTGATTTTCGACCAACAGGTGTTATGCCAGCCATGGTTACTCCTTTTAATAAAGATGAATCAATAAATGAAGAGAATATAAGAAATCTTGTAAATCACCTCATTGATCAGGGAGTAACGGGATTAGTTCCTGTCGGAACTACTGGAGAATTTGTTAATATGACATTCGAAGAACGCTTAAAAGTTATTGAAATTGTTGTAGATGAAACAAATGGTAGAGTTCCAGTTATAGCAGGAACAGGAGACACTGGAACAAAATTAGTAATTAACAATACTAAAGCTGCAACCGACATTGGTGCTGATGCTGTATTAATTGTTACTCCTTATTTTTTAAAACCAAAAGCAAAAGGATTATATGACCATTATTTTACTATAGCAGAAAAAACAGAAATTCCAATAATTTTATATAATATCCCTGTTTGCACAGGAGTAGAATTACCTTGGACTGTTGTGGAAGATCTCGTAGATGTCGAAAATATTGTTGGTATTAAAGATTCCAGTGGAGATTATAAATATTTTTCAGCTTTATTAGAAAAAGTTAGTGATAAGATTTCAGTTCTTATTGGATGGGATGAAAATGTACTAGGAGCTCTAGCAGGAGGTGCTGCTGGCTGTATCTTAGGATCTGCAAATGTAATACCTAAAATCTGGCTCGAGATCTATAATCATGTAAAAAATAATCGATTACAAGAAGCGCAAGCACTTCAGAAAAAAATACAAAAATTAGCGAGACTTTTGATAAACTCAGGCGCTTTAGGGGCGAAATCATGCTTAAATATGATGAAAGTTCCTGTAGGAAAAACTCGACAACCGATCATAATGGGTGATACACTTTCTTATGAAATTAAGGATGAGTTGCGTGTTGAACTTGAAAAATTGGGATTAATTGAAAAATCTGAAATTCAGTTTGAATTTGGAGAAAAACCACTAACAAGTCGCTTTTATGCAGTTGGAATCACACCTCAGAAAATTTCTGATTTTGAATTGAAAGTGGGAGAATCTCTTGTCGGTGATCGTGTAGAACTTGCGCATATTGATCTCTTAATTGGCAAAAAAGACGGACCAGTTGGAAATGCTTACGCTCAAGCATTAACTAATCCAGAAGAAGGACGTGAAGGACTTCAAGTTATTCTTGAACCAAATATGCAAGTGAAACCGGCGACAATTATGATGCCTACAGTTCGACCAACTTCACTTCGTCATGCTAGCTTAACATATGGACCTGCTCAAGCAGCAATAGCTAAGGCAGTTATGCAATGTGTGGAAGATGGTATACTTCCGAAAGGACTAGCCGATGAAATTGTATTAATTGTAAATGTTTTTGTTCATCCAAGTGCTAGTGCAAGAAAAAGAATATTTATCAACAACTATAAAGCAACTCGTAATGCTATTAGAAAAGCAATGGAAGGATTACCAACTGTAGATGATGGAATCGAAAATGCGGAAAATGCTCGTCATCCTTTTAGAAATGATCCCTAAATAATAATAATATAGAATTTTTACTTTTCCTTTTTAATAATTGAGATTACTAAGTAGATTTTTATTTAATACATATCTAGTTGAGATCATGACTTTATTAAAGCAAGAACGGGTTATTCGAACATTTGAACTTTAAGAACCTGATAAATACCCTATATATTATCTAGGTTTTGAACGTGCAGGTACGACTTAATTAAAAAAAATTTTATTTAGAAATAATTCCTAATTTTTGGATAACATCTTCTGCGTCTTTCATTATCCTATCTAATAATTCTTTAACAGTAGGTATATCCTTAACCAAACCCACACCTTGACCACAACTTACTATACCGGCATCTAAATCGCCTTCTCTATACATTTTTAATGCATTTTGACCGGATGCTACTTGTACAATTTGTTGAAGTGACGATTTTTGAGATTCTAATTCAATTATTTGTTCAGCGGCTTTATTTCGCCATACTCTATGAGTATTTTTAATAGATCGCATGACTAAAGAAGTATCAGTTTCCCTGGCTTGAATAAATGCTTGTTTTAAATTATCATGAATGGGGCATTCTTTTGTAGCCATCATTCTTGTTCCCATGATTACACCCTCAGCTCCAAGGGCCAATATTGCCGCAACCCCCCGCCCATCTGTTACACCACCTCCAGCTATAACTGGAATATCTAAAGCATCCACAACACTTGGTGCCATTACAAGAGTTCCGATATCTAAAATTCCAGTTGCCCCACCATTTTCATAGCCTACAACTGTTATTATATCAGCGCCTAAAGAGGCTCCTTTTTTGGCATATCTAACACCAGCACATTTGTGAATCCAAATAGCATCACCTTGTTTAAATTTAGGAACTAGATGCTCTGGAGCCTTATGGCCACTTGTTTCAATAATTTTTGCCCCCTCATCTAATGTAGCTTCAACAAAACCCTCCAATTTATCTTGTGGCATGAGTGCAGGAAATAAATTGATATTCACTGCAAATGGTTGATTAGTTAATGAACTTGTTCTTCTGATTGCCTCGCGTAATTCTTCAGGGGTTCTATAATTTGCGCTGGCTAATACAGCACAGGCACCAGCATTACTACATGCAGCAACAAATTCTGGAGTAGTAATATTAGCCATGGTTCCCACAATGATTGGATATTTACAATCCAACATTTCGGTTACTTTGGTCTTAATCATAATTTTTCACATCAAAATATTCAATTATAAAATAATATTTCTTTTTCCGATTTATATTTCATTAAAAAAAGACATTCAAAAGAATTTTTTTTATTAATTTTTAAAAATCTTCAGACATTATGACTTTAATTTTTAGATTTTAATAACTCTTGCTTCAGATCATCTGAAATATTTGCTTTTTTCTGGTTTTCATAATCATACCAAATTATATGGGCTTCACCTTCTGCTACTTTTCTATTTGATTTCTTACTTACTAAAATATGTTTTATTATGATTTTAGACTCTTCTATGTTTGTTATTTTTGCTCCCACATAAATTGTGTCGGGATAGGTCAATGGCGCTTTATAATAACAATTTTGATAGGATAATATTGGTCCTATGCGGACTTTCGTAGGTTCTTCATAAATGTTCAAAAATCGAAATAATGCTATCCTTGAACTTTCAAAATATCGATAATATATTGTATTGTTCACATGTCCTCTAGCATCCATGTCGCCCCATCGAACTGGCATTTCCTCTACCACTGTAAAATCGTTTAATATCTCATTCATCTAATTTTCTCTCATTTCTTAATGCGTTTTATAATTTATTAACTAAAATCCTTTAATATATTAATTTTCTAAATTCTTTCTGTCTATAGCTAATACTTCATAATGCTAATATTGATAATACTAAGAAAACATCTAAAATTAATAATAAATTCAAATCCAAAATCGTTTAAATAGATTGAGTTGAATTAGAAAATGACAGAACAAGCATTAGAATTAAAAGTAGGAACTGAAGCCCCTGAATTCAGTCTTCCTGATAAAGACAATAAACAAGTTTCATTAAAAGATTTTGAAGGAAAGTATGTTATACTTTATTTTTACCCTGCAGATAATACACCGGCATGCACAACCGAAGCCATTGGTTTTACAGGAATTTTGCCTGCACTACAGAAATTAGATGCTGTAGTTATTGGAATTAGTCCAGATTCTCCTAAATCTCACGCTAAATTTATTGAAAAGAAGAATCTGAAGGTTATCCTTTTAAGTGATGTTGATAACATGGTAATCAAGAAATATGGCAAATGGGGAAAGAAGAGTTTCAGAGGCAAAGAATATATCGGTGTTATTAGAAGTACATTTTTAATTGATCCAAAAGGAAAAATCGCTCATATTTGGCCAAAAGTTTCTGTTAAAGGCCATCCTGAAGAAGTTGAAAGTGTTTTAAAAGATTTAATAAAATAAACTTATTTTCTTTTTTTTTTTAAAGAATTTAATGAAATTAATAGATTAAATAAATAGTAAAATGAATGTTCAAGACGTAATTAAAGAAAGACGAGCATATCGTTCTCTTGATTTTATTGAAATTACGAATGACTTGATTATAGATTTAGCTGAAAAAGCTCAAATTGCTCCTTCATGTGCCAATAAACAACCATGGAATTTCATTTTTGTAAAGGAGAAAGACCAATTAAATAGATTATTTAGTACCTTATCAGAAGGGAACAAATGGGTTGAAAAAACTTCAATGATTATTGCTGTATTCAGTAAACCTGAGAATGATTGTATAATCGGAGAGCGACAGTATTTTTTATTTGACACTGGTTTAGCAACAGCATTTATAATCTTACGTGCTACAGAATTAGGATTAGTTGCTCATCCAATAGCTGGTTTTAAAGAAGATCAAGCAAAAAAAATTCTTGAAATTCCTGAGGAGATGAGATTAATTACACTAGTCATTATAGGCAAACATTCAAAGGATATAAATCCGGTTCTTTCTGAAGCCATGAAGTTAGGAGAAAAACAACGACCTCCCAGGAAAAAATTAGAAGATTTTGTATACTTAAACACATTTAATAATAATTTTCATGAAAATGAAGGGAATGTATGAATGAGTAGTGAATTACTAAAAAATTATAAGAATCATTTATCAAATGAAAAAAGCCCGTATTTACTTCAACATGCTAAAAATCCAGTTGATTGGTATCCTTGGGGTGATAATGCATTTGAAAAAGCCAAGAAAGAAAATAAGCCGATATTTTTATCAATAGGATATTCAACTTGCCATTGGTGCCATGTTATGGCACATGAATCTTTTGAAAACGAAGATGTTGCTGAAATAATGAATGAAGTATTTGTATCAATAAAAGTAGACAGAGAAGAGCGGCCTGATATCGATAAAATATATATGACTGTCTGTCAAATGATGACAGGCTCAGGAGGTTGGCCACTCACAATTATTTTGACTCCTGATAAAAAGCCTTTTTTTGCTGGAACTTACTTTCCAAAACAGACCCGATTCGGAAGAATTGGATTAATTGATTTAATTAAACAAATTAAAGATCTATGGAATAACCAAAAAACTGAACTTATGAACTCTGCTGATCAAATAACATTCAGTCTTCAAAATATCGATCAAGAATCACCTGGAGATAAATTTTCTGAAGCCAATCTTAAAAGCACATTTCAGCAGTTATCCATACAATATGACTCTATTAATGCTGGATTTGGAGATCGTCCTAAGTTTCCTACCCCTCATAATCTTACATTTTTACTTCGGTATTGGAAACGCACAAATGATAAAAAAGCATTAGAAATGGTTGAAAAAACACTTCTAGAGATGAGAAAGGGAGGTATTTATGATCATATCGGATTTGGTTTTCATAGATATTCTACAGATTCAAAATGGCTTGTTCCACACTTCGAGAAAATGCTCTACGACCAAGCTTTAATCACAATAGCTTATATTGAAGCTTATCAAGCAACTAAAAAAACAATTTATAGAAAAATTGCTGAAGAAATCTTTGAATATGTTCTAAGAGATATGAAATCACCTGAAGGTGGATTTTATTCTGCTGAAGATGCCGACAGTGAAGGAGAAGAAGGTAAATTTTATATCTGGAGTAAAGAAGAATTAGAACAAATTTTTGAAAAAAATGAATTGAATTTAGCTACTATAGTCTTCAATATTGATCAATCTGGAAATTATTTAGAAGAATCAACTGGAGAAAAAACAGGTAGAAATATACTCCATCTGAAAAGTATACCTGAAAGTGAAATTCAAGATGATTTAGAAAAAATTCGTATTAAATTATTTAATAGCAGAGAAAAACGAATACATCCTCATAAGGATAATAAGATCTTAACAGATTGGAATGGATTAATGATTACTGCATTAGCTAAAGCCACAGTTGCATTTCAAGATAAAATATATTTGGATGCAGCTAAGAATGCTACTAATTTTTTACTTTCTAATTTAAAAGATACAAATGGAAAATTATTGCATAGATACAAAGATGGTATTTCAGAGATTACAGGTTATTTAAGTGATTATGTATT
>JABXKB010000200.1 GCA_013375485.1 Promethearchaeota archaeon
CGAAGAGGATGAATCTGTGATAAGGGGTTTTTTAGGTTTAGCTGAATACTTTCATACTGTTGTAATTAAGGTTAAAGATCAATTTTATATCCCTCATGCTACGATACTCTTTAAATTGCTCAGTACGTAAATTTCTATTTTTTTTACTTTTCTTTTATACTATATTAAGGCAAAAATGCCTCAATTAACTCAGTATTTTTTACTATTTATCAAAAGAAGAATATAATGTTCTTATATATTGAAAGATATTTTTTTAATGAATAAAATCATCCACACAAAAATCCAATATACGACGAATTGATAAATTTAACTTAGTTATCTCCAAGATAATACATTTTTGTTTCTGGATATTCTCAACATTTTTAAATAGGCATCTTCTAAATCTTTTGCATCAACAGATTTTATCAAATCTTGGGGTTTTCCCTCTATTAGTAAGGTCCCATTATTAATAATTCCAATTTTATCACATAATTCTTCGGCAGTATCGAGTAAATGAGTACATATAAAAATAGTTTTATTTACTTTTTTCGCTAAATCTAACACAAGATCTTTAACTGTTCTGCTTGTTTCGGGATCTAAGTTTGCTGTAGGTTCATCCAAGAATAGAATCTCTGGATCATGTATTAACGCTGCACACAACCCTATTTTTTGCTTCATTCCTCTTGAAAGCCGCTCAATTAATTCGTTTTCTTTATTAGTTAGGTCAAATAAAACTAATAATTCACTTATTCGCTTAGTATTCATTCTTGGAGTAATGTAATACAATTCACCTACAAATTCTAAAAACTCTCTTGCGGTGAGTTTTTCATACAAACTTGGTGATTCAGATAAATATCCACAATTTAATTTAACTTCCTTCTTTTGAGTGATAATATCAAAATTCTTTACTTTCGCATTTCCACTACTAGGTTTAATCATCGAATTAAGCATTTTGACAGTTGTGGTCTTTCCCGCTCCATTTGGTCCGAGAAGTCCATATATTATACCGTAGGGCACGTTTAGATTCAGATTTTTTACAGCAAGTGTTTTACCATAATTTTTTGAAAGATCCCGAGTGATTATAGCAAGGTTGTGATCCATCTTTTATATCCCGTTTTTGTCAAATATAAAATAGAAGATTGCTAATATTAAATTAAACTTAAAAATTATATCAAAAGTTATTAATGTAATATATGAATAAAAAATAAATCTTAAAATAATATTTTGCTACACTTCTAATAGTATTATTTTATTAACTTTAATATGTAATCTATTTCTGTTTAAAAAGTAAGAATTTATTAGATATTTTATAAGACTTAACTTAAAAGCTTACTAACCCTTTATAAGATATCTTTAAATAGATGATGTGTATATTATATTAATAAAGTAATTTGACGAAAATTAAGTTAGTTAATTATACAAGGTAATTAAAATGCGAAAAGTAAAAATTGCAGGTGTTTTATTAATAGGTAGCCTTATTTTAATTTCAATTGCAAATATCACTATTGCGCAGGATTCTAGTTATGTTGGTATTTCTGAAGGTGATGAATATATATGGGACTTAGGACTTAATAAAGAAGGATTCATTTCTCTAATAGATGATTCTGAAACATTAGCTCAAGAATTATTAAACAATATATCGACGTACGATCTAGGGGCCTATAGCGATTTAAATGCATCTGAAGCTATTTTATTAGGATTTGAAGATTCTTTTGAACTAATAAACGATATATTTCCTCCGGGATTAATACCTGATGATTGGAAAACTCTCAATGTTTCAACATTCTACGAAAATTTAATTGATACAGTTGTAGAGACACTTAATAGTTCATTTTTGTCAGGTGAAATTCCTTATGATTGGAATTCAGAAACCATCGTAGATTTTTTCGATCACGTGATTGAAGGATTAAATAAAACAGTTCCAGGATTTGAAGATCTAACATTAGCGGAACTCTTAGAAACGGTAATAAATATCGTAAATGATAACATTCCCTATGAATTACTTCCAGAAGGATGGGAGGACATGACAATTTCTGATCTTATTGAAATAGTTCTTGGTAAACCGCTCAATTTTGTAAATACAACAATTCTTCCCGGAATGATTCCTTCTGATTGGTTACACATGGATTTTGCTCCATTATTGCAGAATATATTCCCTATTCTTCCACAATCGTTTATAGATTTAATTGAAGCAAGCTACGCGGGGTATTATGATGAATTTAGTATCTTTACATACTTTGATCTGAATGTTCAAAGTTTCAATTATTCGTTAGGTGGACTTATTCCTGGTAATTGGGGAGATTTAACGATATCAGAGCTAGCACTTCCATTTTTCTTCGGTTACGAAGATTATAATGTTTCATATATTTTAGATGAGTTATTTGAGGCTTTAAATAGTTCAGCTCCCTTTGATTTATATACGGTGAATATGAGTTATCTAATTAATATGACAATATATAGTATGACTTATGGTATGCCTATTGAACAACAATCTGCACCCATAATTGACTTATTAAGGGACCAAATAAACAGCATGGTATTGGCTATTAATTCAACATATAATCCCATAGGAGTATTCCAGATTCCAGAGGATTGGGTGAGTTTAACAATTGATAATTTAAGAGATTATTATGTAGATCAGGCTCAAATATTGTTAGACCAGTTAATAGTTGAGGTTGATAGCTACTTAACCCAATTTGAATTACTTGGTGGATTCCAAGATTTTGGCCTGAAAGTTATAATAGATTATATAGGAGATGAAATAGCGCTTTACCCTGGAGGTCCTAAAGGGGCACCTATGAATATTACAATCCAGTTTAAAGTTCCGTTGAGTGATTGGGTAAATATAACAGAAATAATAGGAATTAATATCTTTCAATATTACCCAATATATATTTTAAATCCAACAACATTTTCGGTAGATACTGGTGCTTTAGTCGAACAATTCTTGTCAACAGGAGGATTATTCATTGGAAAAGGTTATGATTGGAGTGGTATTGTCACAGAATATGAAATTCCTGGACCTGCTTCCGGCAAATTTATTAATTTTGATATGGATTGGACTGATAATGGTGTATTAAATCATTACCTGTTAGAATATGGTGGACAAGAAGTTGCATCTATTGTACTACAAACAACAACTGGACCCGAATTAATTTCAGGCTATAATCTTTTAATATTTACGGGGATTACACTATTTTCAATGGGCGCTTTACTAATTTCAATAAAGAAGAAGAAAACAAAATTTTAATTTTTTTTTTTTAATTTAATTTTTATATATTTTACCAAAAAAACATTGAATTAAAGTATGGAATACATCAGTGCAATATTTTTTTTATTGCTTCTAGTAGGTATTTTGTGGAAAATGAAAGCAGATTATTTGTTTGTATTATTTAGCTTTGCTGCATATTTATTTCTATTATTTTATATAGTTAAATATAATCCTTCAGGTTTGTTCTTATCAGTACTTAACCTTGTTATAATTAATCCGTATGGACTTTTTATGTTCCTTTTTGTATTCATAGCTCCCCTCGTAATTGGTTATATTTATAAACAAAAAAAAAAAAGATCTTCAAATTCAAATAGATCATAGACATTTTTAAAACTTTCAGTTGGAGAAGTCTACATTCTACTTAGCTTCTCTTTATCTCTTAAAACTTAAAATTTTAAAGAAATTAAAACTTTATTCAAACTTGCTTATTTTTCTAATTCCTAGAAAAAATAACACCGTTGCTATAGCTGAAGTTATTCCAAAATGAATTATAAATATATATAATAGAGCTAAGATTGGATCCATATCATTAGGGATATAAGGAATGAAAATACTAAATGTTAGTAATAAAGAGAAAAGTTGTAATATGATTAAAATATAGACATTCATCATAATCATAGATTTTCGATCTTTAAAGACAGGCTTTAAACTTTGAATTCCTATCATTTCTAAAACAATAGTTAAGTTTACCAGAAAGTAAGTAACAATAAATATCAAAATTAATAATATATCTAATTGGAAAATAAACGTAAATAAAGTTACAGAAATTAAATTTATAAAAATGATTAAATAAACTAAGAAATATAAAATTGAAAAAATTAGAGATTTTGTTTCCCTAAGAGATTTTTTGTAGACATTTAGTAAGTTTTTCGATTCAATAAAAATATAAAGTCCAGACATCGAGCCAAATAGAAGGCTTCCTATCCAAGAAACAATCATAATTTCTAAAAGTTTATATATTTGAACTTCACTACTAAGACCCCAATTAAATTCACCAAGGGATATAGCTAAAACTATACCAAAAATAATATTTAATACAATTGCATAGAAGAATTTTAATATATACTCTTCATTCCTAAAAAATTCCTTAAAATGAGTTTGTACCAAAACTTTCCATTTCTTTAAAGTGATTTTTCTCAAGAAAATAAAAAACTTCTTATCTTTTCCGGTTTTTAAATCATAAAAATCACCTGAACTTGTTATAATATAAAAGGCATCAGATTTCTTATAAGCAACAAAAAAAATCAGAATAGGAATAAAAATTGCAAGAAAAGTTATTATCCAAATGTTAAAAAAAATGAAGTATACTATCGATGGATCAATGATGTACATAATTATATATGAATACCAATATGAAGGAAAAAAGTTTAACCAGTTCTTTAATTCTGGCGAGGAAAAGAATAAGGTGCTCAAAAATCGTATGGAGAAATAAAAAATTATGAATATTAGCGAAATTGTCAGTATTCTAATTTTACGACTACTTTGCGCTTTTTTGCTTTTATTAATTTTATAGTCAATAAGGTTTGAAATAATGTACCCAATTAATTGACTAAAAACTACAAGCCCAAATACGCATAAATAAATAACGGCGTAATGAAAAATATTCAAATTTCCAATTTGATTCAACAAACTGGTAAAAATCGGACCTATAAACAAGACAAATAATATATAAAGTGGCCATTTCCAAATGAACATCCCAAAAAAGACTTCTTTTGGTTTAATGGGAGACGCAAGAACAATTCCTTTTATTCTACTTCCTTTTTTATTATATAAATTATATAATGGGAGCATTATATTCATCAGAAAAATAAGGAAAAAAAAATATTCAAAGTACAATACTAACTGCTCTATATACAAATATCCATAATGCCTTAGAAATTCTGGAAGAAATATATCAAGTAAGTTTGGACCAAGATATAAACCCCAAAAAGCTAAAATAAAAGATAAATATAGAAAAAATAGTACCCGATTTTTCCTAAATTTATAAGTTGCTAACCGAATTTCATTTTTTGCTATTGTTTTCCAAATACTCGCATCAACTTTTTCTTTAACAGTGGTAATATAACAGCTGATTTTTTAATACAATCTCTATATAGTTTTTTTAAAGTTTATTTTTTTTTAAAATCTTTTTTGGATAAAGTATGATTATCACTATTGGCATAGCAATAATTCCAATTACTAATACTGTTAAAATTATATGGACTAATTCATAATTTATGTTCATCGGAACATTATATATTATTTCTCTTATAGTTTGACCCGAATTTCCTTCTATTTTTACTTTCACTATATAATTATTTCCAAAACTTAAATCTTTACAAAAATCTCCTTCCCATAATATTCCGTTTTCAAGATTTCTTTGTAAAGAAGTCCAACTTTTGAATTGATTGCCGTTTTCGAAATAAACAGACCACTCGATTGAAACTATCCCTTTTGGATCCCATGCAAGAACATGGATATTTTCTAACTCTATTTTAAATTGAGAGTCATAGAAGTTGTTACTTGGGGGAGATATAATAAGTCCTTGCGGCCATGTTCCTATATCCTCAATTGAAGTTGAAAGTTGATTATCATCTATTACCACAATTCTATATGTCCCATTTTTTTCATCAAAATTATCAGTTATTATCGTATTTAATCCATCTTTTTTCTGAATGTAATTAGAGTGAAGATGACCGCAAAAATAATAATTAACATGATAATCTTTGTTTAAATCATAAAACGACTTGCCTGTTGAACTTAAATTAGAAATTATTTTATAATAAGGAGGAAATAATGGGGGATGATGGCCGAAAACAAATATATTGTCATAATCCTTATATCTTATTAATTCATTCTCATACCAATCTAATTCTTCTGTATTTAAAAAACCACCAAATGCAAAATCAAATAAATTATCATATGAATCTTTAGCGGTATTAATCCCAATAAATGCATAATTTCCAAAAGAAAAAGAATGATTAAATGAAATTTGAGTAGCTCCGTATTCGCTTCCTGTAATTGAGTAATTCATAAAGTAACTATAATGAGGATCCTCGGAACCATCATGATTTCCAACTAAATCTACATAAATTGATGAGTTTATTTTATTTTCTGATAATGTTTTATTATACTTTTGCCATTCTTCAATGTTTTGTTCTCTACCATTATCAGCATCGACTATGTCTCCTGTATTGATTATAAATAGCGGTTTAATTATTTTGTTTGTCTCATTAAGAAATGTTGAAAACATATCTATCTTATCTTGATTGGCCCAAACAAATTGAGTATCAGTAATTTGGATAAACCAAAAAATTTTATTTCCTTCAGAAGTAATAAATCCGTTTTGTGAGGTTACAGGATGATAGATTTCATGAATAAAATCTTTTTTGTTGTTAAAATTACTAATATAGGAATCTCTTAAGCATAATTGTAAAATTGATAAACACGTGAGGCAAAATAAGAAAAGGATTATAATATTTTTATTTTTTATTCTCTTTGTATTCATCTTAATTTTTCAAAGTAAGAAAGGATTTTATTAAATTATTCTTAAAAAGTCTTTCTTTATTTATTTTATGTTAGTTATATTTCTTTTATTACTTTTATAAACGAAATGGATGTTGCTTGTATAAGGGTATTTTAGAAATCATATTTTTATTGTTAAACTTTCGTTCATTCACTTATAAAATTATTTAGACTCGAATTTATTTTTAAAACTTACAATTTCTATCTTTCTATTTACTTAAAAATAAAAATATGAACTCGATATTGTGGTTAGACGCTTTTTTTATTGAAAAGAATAGATGAAGGATTAGAAATATGGGATTTCAAGAATTTGAGGCAAACTATCTTAAAGCGACTGTTCCAGAAAAGAAAGTGAATATGATAAATTCAGTTAGTCATTTGATTGATAAAAGTAATTTGAGTTTTTTTGCTACACAATATAAAAATGAATCAGACGGAAATGTAAGAGCAATTATTATCGATATTATAGCAAATAGTGTACCAGAAGCTTCAAGTCCAATATTAATTGAAGCTCTTACAGATAATTTTATAGTGGCTAGAAAAGCGGCGGTGATTGCCTTGGGTAAAGTTAAAATTCTTTCTGCATTGAAGCCTTTATTAGAAATGCTCAGTAATCCTTCCTTAGAAATAAGGGAGGATGTAATTAGTTCAATCGTGAATACAGGAAAATTAGGAGGTGTTCGCGAGATTATAAACTTTTTTGATAAAGGAAATGTATACATCAGAAGGTCAATTCCAATTATCTTGGGAAAAATTCAATGCGACGATTCAACTAGTTACTTAAAGGAGTTACTTCGTAAAAATGATCCTGAAGTCAAACGCAACACCGTTCAAGCTTTAGAAAAAGTACTTCAAGTGAAGGATGCAAGACTAATTATCAATTTATTGGAAGATACAGATGTGGAAGTTAAGAAAGCTAGTATAAAAGCTTTAGGCTCAATTAATAGTAAAAGAGCAATTGATCCCCTTCTAAAGTTGTTAAAAAATAAGAATGAAAGTGTCCGTCAGGTATCTATTCAATCGTTAAAACGAATTTTTGTTAACATTGATTCTTATGAAAAAATATACGAAGTTGCAAATAGCAAAAACATGATAGAGAGGAAGGAGGCAATCAAGCTTTTAGGTTTACTTGAAGATAAGAACTCTGTAAACTACATGATTAATTCCTTCAAGAGTACTGATAATAAAACCAGAAAATTGGCTTATAATTCGCTTCTTCAGATTTCTAAAGATAAAGTTCCAGATCAAGTTCTTGAAGGTCTTAAGGCTAAAGAATGGAAAATACGAAGTCTATGCGTAAAATTAATAGGAAAGTTAGGCAACGAACAACAAGTTTCATTACTATTAGATATTTTAAATGACCCTGATAATAGAGTGCGAGACATCGCTATTGATGCTTTATCCAAAAGAAAGAATCAAAATTACATTAATAAGGTGAAATCTTTCTTGAGTTCTTCGAATTGGAAAACCAAGAGAGCAGCAGTTAAGCTTTTAATAAAGATTGGAAAAGAAGATAGCTTAGAAGCTCTATTACCCTTAATTAATGACGAAGATCTTTTCATTAAAAGTTGGATTGCTTTAGCTTTAGGAAAATTCGATAACATTAGTGATATATCTCCATTTATAGAGATGCTTGAAGACAGCGATCCTAAAATTAGAATTGTAGCTGCTAGAGCCTTAGGGCAACTAGGAAACAAGGAAGCATTAAAACCCTTAGCAAAATCATTATGGGACGACGATTGGAATGTGAGAAAAGTGGTGGAGGATGCCCTTAATCAGATAGATCCTAATTGGTTAAAAACTCTTTAGTTTTAACTCTTTAAATACAATTTATTTAATGATTTATAGAATTCTTGACATTAATGGCTAATTTTCTTAATAATCTTTTAACAAGGATTTTTAAACTTAAATTTTCATAATACAGAATAACCAAGATTCTAACAATAAAAGTAATTTAATAAAGGGTTAAAAAATATGATTAAAATTTTACATAAAAAGCAATTAAGCTTACTTTTGTTAGCGGTTCTACTTATAACATTAAACTTGAGTGGATTTCTTACAATTGT
>JABXKB010000009.1 GCA_013375485.1 Promethearchaeota archaeon
CAATTAATGAAGCTAGGTCTTCAGCTAGGCCAAGTCTTCTAGCTTCTCGTCAGCTTTCTCAAATAGATACCCGTTTAAGAGAGGTTAATGACAGTATATCTTCATTAAATCAACAGCAGGGAACTGATGGCGCAAATAGAGAAGAGATTAAAGCTAAAAGAGAAAAACTAGAAGCAGAAAAAAAAGAACTAGAGGCAAGAAGAACTGCTGCAACTCAATTGACAGAATCAACTGGTATATTAAAGCTGTTTAATGATATACTTAAAAAAGTTAAAGATTTCTTTGGTAGGTTTATTCCTGGATTTCGTACTGCGGAAGAAGTTGGTCAACAAGGAGAAGCTTTCCCAACCTCAAGAGCAACACAGGAAGATATAGCTAGAGCAAACGAAAGAACTGCAGATGTAAGCTTCGAAGATAGGCTTGAAGAAAGAAGGTTGGCAGCTTATTATGATTATGAGCTTCAATTAATAGATACAAATAGCACAGCAGAAAGAAGAGGTCTTGAAAGGCAGCTTGAACTAAGGCTTGAGGCTCTTACTATAACTCAACAGATAGCCGATATATCTTCCAAAGGAATAGACAATTTAAACGAAGAAGAGCTTAAACAATTAAGACTTCTAAGTTTGAAGCAGGAAGAAATATTAAAAAGGCAACCTAGCGTAAAAGACAGAATCTTCGATGAGATAGCTGTAGATCCAAAAGGTGCTGTAGATAACGTAAATAACACATTAGTAAAAGGAGCAAAAGACTTTACCGATGCTTTGGTTAATGGTATAGAAGCTGCAGTTGTCGAAGGCAAAGATTTAGGTGATACTTTAAGGGGTGCAGCTACAGAGTTCTTAAGAGAATTAACTAGAACAAATCTTAGAAATGCAATAGGAGGCATAGCAAGTATTTTTAGTGGTGGTCCAACTACTTTCGAAGGATCGACAAATCCTGCGGCTAGAGGTGGAAGCCCACAAAATGCAGTTTGGACTCGTTCTGCCGACATAAGGATCGGTGGATCATCTAGAAGTAATTCTGGAGGTTTAGGAGGTGTAGGAGGTGAATGTTCTGGAAATGGATGTATTTTTCAAGATCCAAACTATGGTGAACAATCAACATCAAACTCAAGTTCTACTATTGGAGATATATTTAAAAAGATATTTGATGGCTTTAAGAATTCTTTTAGTTCTATATTTAATGGTTTAAAAGGGATTTTAGGCAACATAGGTAGTAGTGTCGGAGGTTTCTTCGGTAATTTATTTGGCTTTGAAAAAGGAGGTAAAGTAACTGGAGGTTCTGGATCTAAAGATGACGTTCCAGCAATGTTGATGGGTGGCGAGTTCGTAATGAATAGAAACTCAGTTCAAAAATACGGACCGCAATTCATGGAAGCTGTTAACTCTGGCAAGCTTCAAAAATTTGCTACTGGAGGAATAGTTGATCCAGAAAAAATACCAACACAAAATAGAACTGGTAATTATTTTGCTCCAGGAATTAGAGGAACTGGTAAAATTACTGGAGCGCAAGCCTTAAGAAGTTTTGCTACTCAAGGATTTACAGTAGGAGAAACTGATTTTATAGGGGCTTCTGGTGCTGGTTCTAGCGGAGGTGCTGCATTTATAGATTTAGAGCCAGAAAGTATTAGGTTAACAAATAGAGGTAGAACAGCTGGAACCCCATTGCAGTTAGCTACTCAAGACGCAAAACAACAGGCTTTTGATTTAGCACTTCAAGATGAAAGACTAAGAGCAGAAATTAAAGCAGAAGAAAAAAGACAAAAAGAAGAATTTAAAAGGGCTGTTATTTCTACTGTCGCAAGTGCTGTAATAAGTTATGGCGTTAATGTCGGTGTTTCTGGTTATAAGAATGCCGCAAATGCATATACGGCTAAAGCTGGTGCAGAAGCCACAACAAGTGGTAGAGTTTGGGAAGGATTAAAAGGTGTTTGGGGTGGTGGAACCTTAGAAGGTGGAGGAACTCAAACTTATGGAGGTTTTGCTAATTTATTTAATGGAAGAGGAACTGTAACCCAACAAAATTTAGCTAATTACTGGGCTAATAATATTAGCGACCCAGGCGCTCAACAATTCTTTAAGTCTGGAACATTTCTTAATAGTCAAGGATCTTATCAGTTTGTAGCTAATAATCCAGAGGTTAAAAAAGTTATAGAAAGCGGAGGAGGTTCTAATATTTTAAGTAGATCTTCTGCTCAAGCAGCAGCATCTTCTCAAGTTACCGCTAACAGTGCTATACTTAGAGATGAACAAACAAGAGGTCTTGCTGAAGTAGCTATAGATAAAATAAGATCTACTATTAATGCTGGTTTTGATTTTCTTTCTGCTGGAAGCTCTGGTTTCCCTAGAAACCCAAAAATAATAAAAAGCAATACAAACCCACCGCAAAACTTCACTGGTATTGTGCAATATCCATTTGGAAGACGAGCTTATTTAAGAGGAAAAGCAATAGACGTAGATAATATAGATAGCTATGCTACTGGAGGATCGATACCAAATGTTGCTGGTATAGATACAGTTCCAGCAATGCTTTCTGGAGGAGAATTTATCGTTAATAGTGCAGCTGCAGATAGGTTGGGACAAGCAAACCTAGAAAGAATTAATGCTGGAGAAGATCCAGAAGACCAAAGACAAAATCAAGATGATCTGACTGAAAAATTGGACGAATTAATAAAGGTCACCAAAGAATCAACTGGAGAAATAAATATAACAGTAAATGGAGATGGTTCGGCCACAGAAGAAAAGTCTGGCAATTCTGAAGGTGAAGAGCAAAACGTTAGATTGGCTAGGGTTATTAGAGATCAAGTTCTTAAAGTTATTCAAGACGAGAAGAGACTTGGCGGAACACTTAGAAGAGGATTGTAATGTTTGATGGAATATTTAATCATGAAGCTAGAGTTTTCACGGATAATTATGAATTATCTGGAGTAAATTCGGTTGAGTTTAATTATAGGTCTTCAAGTCAAACGCAGGGTGTTCTTGGAACGAATAGAGGCTTTTCTTTTCCTGGATCTGCGGCTAGTCAGCAATTTGTTTTAAATAGAAATTTGATATATAATGATCCTGTTTTAAATTATACTGGACGTGAACCAATAAAAGCTAGTATTTTTTACAACAACGGCCACTATGGTTTTGAGAAAGGTTATCTTACTGATTATAGTATAAATTGTGCAGTTGGTTCTGTCCCTAGATGCGCTTCA
Organism: Promethearchaeota archaeon; assembly: GCA_013375485.1. Lineage (GTDB taxonomy): Archaea > Asgardarchaeota > Lokiarchaeia > Sigyniarchaeales > SOKP01 > Loki-b32. The sequence continues at coordinate 3,200 of JABXKB010000009.1, forward strand.
ACATTCTTGGTTTCTGATGAATTGAAAACTGGAATTTCTGGTAGAAATGACATCATAAATCCTCATCCTTTGTTAGATATTCCTAGTCAAGGATCTATATCTATAACATGCGATAATTCAACTACGAATAGAGTTGTTGGTTTTAATTATTCTATAAAAGCCACCAGGAAACCTTTATACGCAGTAGGTCAACAAGAGCCTTGTGATGTAGAAACGATATACCCAATAATTTATAGAGCAAATGCATCAATAGAGATTGATGATGCATTTTTGCAAGATTCTTTAAATTTTCTGGATTTAAGAGAGAATAAAAATTTATCTTTATCTATAAACGGAAGAGACGGTAATCAATTACAAAGTGTAAGTATACCAAACGCAAGCCTTGTCAGTGAAACTGTTAGACTCGCGCCAGAAGGAAGCTTGCGGCTTGATATAAATTATATTGGTCACGGATAAATGGAAGATTATTACTACGACAGGACTAGGAACTTATCTGGGATAAACTATGTAGATCTTACAGGTTTCTGCCCTAGTTACGGTATGCAAGTCACGTTTAGGGCTAAAAACGACACAATAACTTACGATAATAATTACTTTTCCAAAAATCCAAAAACCATTAATAGTGTAACTGCGGAATTTTCTTTGTCGTATGATGTAAACGAAAAAGGCGCTCAAGAAATAGCAAACAATCTTGAATCTTTAAGCGGACAGAATAGTTTTGTATTTAAAACTGACAATGTTATTTACAAAGATTTAAGTGGTTATTGTGATGGTTATGGTATACAGCATGTAAATCAAGACTCATACACAGTCAATACAAATATATTTGTGGACGAAGCTCCTAACTTATTTAATTGGAAAAACACAAATTTTATAGAATATACATATAAAGAATGGTCTGACGGAGAAACTTATGAGCAAGATGATGTAATTTATTATAATAATTCTGAAATTCAGTGGGATAATTTTTATTATTGTACAGGAGATCATGTTTCTTCTGCTTCGAATTCACCTACGGGCGCTAGTACAGCTTGGTCACAGGAGTTTTATTGGCAACCAGACGTTAATATGCAAAACAATGTAAACTTTACTACAGCTAAGTTTAATGGTGTTTGGGAACAAAGAATGAAAACAAAAAAGCATATAGCCTTAGTTCCTTTGTCTTATACTTTTGCTGGTATATCAAAAAAACAACTATTAACAATGTTGCATTTTCTTGAGCTTAAAGGTGGCTACAGGAGATTTAGGCACCAAATTCCAACTGTTTACAACAAGCCAAAAATTTATATATGTAATGAGTGGGTTCATAAATGGAATAATCCAGAAAGTCATGATTTAACTGTTTCTTTTGAAGAAGACCCGCTTGGTATTATGCCTAAAAATGTTCCAGTTGGTGGAACTATACCTAGGAAAATTGTCGGTAGTCCAGATACTTTTTTTGGAGGATTTGACGGAGGATTTGATGAGCCTAATTTACCAACAGCTTAAATTATGTCAAGAGTAAGATTAGATAGCAATAACACTTTAGTTATAATTGGACAACACCCATCATTTAAAACTTATGATGAGACTGGTGTTTTATTTGGTGGTGTTTCTAATGCTGAATTTTCGTGTGACCTTAATAAACAAAAAGTAGGCGCTATAGGATCTAAAAATTTTCATATAAACAATATAAATAGACATCCAGATATAGAATTATCTATAGATTATTTGTTTAATCCATACATGAGGAATGAGACTTACTTAGGTCTTGGTGTATCAACTGGTCTTAATTATAAACCAACTGGCTTCATAAAAGGAGCGGAAGACAAGTCTTATAACTTTTATTTTTATAATCATCCAGATCAAGGATTAGATTCTATAGAATACTTTAAATCTCTAGATCTTTTAAATCCCAATAGTGGAGAAATATTTTCTTTTGGTAATGCTTACTTAAATAGTTACGAGCTTTCTTTTGAAAACGGTTCTATTCCTGTTGCTAGGACTTCTTATATTTGCTCTAATATGCAAGGAGATACTTATACTGGTAATGTAAAATCTCCAGCTATAAATCTAGCTTCTGGAAACGCAAATGAAGTTGGAAACCTTGTTGTTTCTGGAACTGTTTTGTCTGGAATTGATCCTACTACTAATCAATATTTTGACTTAACAGACCCAAGCGTTCATGCTCCGCCTTGTGGTTTAACGATAGATTTTGCTAATTTACAAATTGGAGGACAAAAACTAGATAGAACAGACCATAGGTTAACTAGCTTAAATGTTGCTATACCTATAAACAGAGTTGACTTGCAAGGACTTGGTTCTGATTATGTATATGGAAGAAAAGTAAAGTACCCTTTAGAAGGCACTTTAAATATAAACTCAAATGTTTCTGCTTATCAAACTGGATTTGTTTCTGGATTGTTAGCAAATGAAGAGTTTTACTCTTTTAATTTAATAGCAAAAACAATAGATGGAACTTTTGCTTCAATATTAAAATTCTCTGACGTTCGTTTGCAAAATTTCTCTTATCAAATGCAAGTAAATGGAAGTATGTCTTATAGCTCTTCATTTTCTTTTAATGTTAATAATGAAGAGGATTTCAACTTTTGGACAACAGAATTTAGGGACACAATAGTATTTAACTCTATAGGTGATGTTATAAACCAAACAGCCGCAAGTATACCAGATGAATGGAGTAAGAATGATACCAACGCGGCTAGGCTTCAAATAGGAACGACAGCTTTATCAATAGGTCAAGAAGCTTTTTCTGGTTGTGTTAATATGACTGGAGGTTTGACTATACCAGATTTTTCAGAGGACATAGGAAGCGCAGCTTTTAAAGATTGTAGAAATCTTGATGGAAGCCTGTATCTTCATGATAGTTTAGAAAATATAAAATATCAAACTTTTTATAATTGTTCTGGTTTTGATGATTTATATTTAGGAAAATCAATAAAATACATAGGACAAGAGGCTTTCTATAATTGTACAGGTTTAAGTGAAAGTTTAGTAATCAGAAACACAATAACAGGAATAGATGACAGGGCTTTCGCTAACTGTTCTGGATATACAAAAAGCATTACCATATCAAACAATTTTACAACAAGCCTTGGTGTTAATGTTTTTTCTGGTTGTCAATTTAATAAATTGGTAATCGATAATTCTTTAGTTTATGTTAACGATCTGGACTTCGATAGTTTTTCCAACTCAAACGTTTTATTAAAGCTTCCAGATTATATAACTGGCGTTGGAGATAATTCTTTTGACAATTATTCCATTACAGGGTCTTTGCAATTACCGCCGTTTTTGAAAGACATAGGTAAAAGAGCTTTTTACAATAATAATTCATTAAATGGATTTATAGTAATAAACGATGTTGTAGAACACATTGATGACGAGTCTTTCTATGGTTGTTCTAGTTTAAAAGGAAATCTGATATTGCCCAATAGTTTAACTGGTTTAGGTAATTATGCTTTCGCTGGATGTGAAAGCCTCGGTACTGGTTTGTCTATATCAAATTCTATAAATACAATACAATCTGGTACTTTTTCTGGTTGCGCTGGATTCTCTGGAGATCTTTCTTTGGGCGAAAATATTCAAAATGTTGAAGCTGCAGCATTCTTTGATTGTTCTGGGTTTGATGGCAAGTTAACAGTCATAGGCCCAAAAACATTGGCTATTGACTCTTTCCAAAATACAAACTTCAATAACTTAACAATAGATAAAGTTGTAACTATTAACGATGGTGATTTTGATGCAATTCAAAACAGCTTAGTTTCCTTGACTATAGGATCAGAAACCACCACAATAAATCAAAAATCTTTTGATGTTTATAGTTTCACTGGAGGTTTAAACCTAAATAATGTTTCTTTAGTGGGTGACAGTGCATTTTCTGGAGTCAACGGTTTAAATGGTAATCTTGACTTAACTGGTGTAACAGGTTTGGGCGTAGGAGCATTCCAAGACTGCAATGGTTTCGATGGTCAACTTTTGATGCCTAGCTCTATAACTGCAGTAAAAGAAAAAACATTTTACAATTGCGAGAATTTAACTGGATCTATAAATATACCAAATTCTGTTACTGGTTTAGGTGATTTTGCATTCTACAATAATACTGGTTTTTCCCAGCTTAATTTAAATAGTGGTTTGAATTATATCGGTAAAAACACTTTTGAAAATTGTATAAATTTGAACGGAAGCGTAAACCTGCCAGACACGATTAGTTTTGTGGACGACTATGCTTTTGCTTCATGTTCTAGTTTAAATGGATCTTTAGGTCTTCCTTGTGATTTAACTGGTTTAGGTGTTCATTCTTTTTCTGGTTGTTCATTTGCGGGTCAACTTTCTGTGGGCAGCGGTTTAAATATTCCAGCAGATTATTTTAATGGTTTTTCTTTTAATCAATTAAATATAAAAGGTTGTGTTCAAGATGTAAAAACTGGAGATTATTATTATTACGAAAACTTATCAAGTTCTAGTACTCTTTCTTTAGAGGAGGGTATTGGTAATATTTCTCAAAAAGCTTTTACAGGAATGGGTTTCACTGGTTCAGTGTCAATTCCAAGCTCGGCAACTGGTATTGGAAGACAAGCCTTTTCTGGAACAAGCATAAATAATGTTGATTTTGGTACTGGTATACAATCAATAGGAAGAGGGGCTTTCGGAGCTAATCCTTCTTTAAGTGGTGTTTTGAATTTCCCTTCAAGTTTAAGAGTTATTGAAGATAATGCTTTTTCTAGAAGTTATAATATTGGAGGCTTAAGCTTTGAAGAAGGTGTTACTGGTATTGCTCAAAACGCTTTTAGAAATTATAATCCTTATAATGGATCACAGTTTACTGGAGGTATTCAATTACCAAAATCTTTAAAATATTTAGAGCAAAATTCCTTTTATCCTATGTGGGTTTCTACTACTGTCGTAGGAAGTGGAGATTTTATTTTGCCAGAAGACAATAATATAGAAGTTCTTGGAAATAGTTGTTTTAGAAATACAATTAGGAAAATGCAAACAAGTAATTTAGTACTTCCTAAATTAACCACAGTAGAACAGAGTGTTTTTTTTAGATGCACTGGATTTAGGGGAAAAACTATTTCGTTTGGTAATTTTGAAAATTTTAACACAGGTGATACTCTGGGTATTTTCAGTGCTAATGCTTTTGCTGAATGTGGTTTCACTGGTAATTTAGATCTTGGAAGTCTTGGGCCGTACAGATATACTCAAGGAACATTTAGAGATAATCGTTTTGATGGTTGGTTGAAAGTTCCTCCAGCAAGATATAATCCCAATGGACTTTTGTGGTTTGGTTTTGATGGTGCGGATGTCATTAAAAATAATGAATTTAAAGAATTAATTGTTCCTAATTTTATACCAGTAATAAGTGGACGGAACCTTCAATCAGATGTTACAAGAGGTTACGCTTTTTACAGAAGCAAAGCAAATACATCATCAAACGGAGCTAGCTATGACACTCAAAGTATATTGACTTTTGAAGAGCCTTCTCAGTTAGTGAGTTTGGATTCATATGCTTTTGCATGGCAAGGTTTTACTGGAGAATTAAAAATACCAACTTCAGTTACTGGCATACAATCTTTTGCTTTTGATAGCTGTACTGGCTTTGAAGATGTGACAATACCAAATTTAAATCTTGTAAAGGTTAGTGGAGAAGCTAATATACAAGAACGTTCATTTGGTCTTATGAGCGGAGCTAAAAACCTAACGTGTTTTCCTTCTGTATGGGAAGGCCCAGAACAAGGAGGAAGCGGGTTTATTCACCCCCAAGCATTTTCTGGTTGTAACTTTAAGAACTTGAATATTTCAAATGGAAGTATAAATGTTTCTACAGGAGAATATGATTATTATTTAAATGCGACTAATAGTAGTTCTATAAATTTCCCATCATCTTTAAAAACAATACAAGGATTATCTTTCTCTGATTGGCCATTAACTGGAGGTTTGTCTTTTAATCCTGCAATGGAAGATGTTGGAACTTATGCGTTTTCTGGTTGTTCTGGATTATCTGGAGTTCTATCTGTCAAAGATGGGACAAGAATAGGAAGACATGCTTTTGCAGAAACCAATTTTTCAAATATAGTAATAGAAAATGAAAATTTATATACAAGCACAGACGCAGAACAAATATACGAAGGAGATTATTTATTATTAATAAATGCTTCTTCTGGGTTGTATTTAAGCGATTCAGCTAAAAACCTAAATACGGCAGCTTTCTCTGGTTATAAGTTTACTCCAAATCTTTCTCTTTCAGATAATTTAACTGGTGTTGGAAATTTTGCTTTTGCAAATTGTACTGGTTTAACTGGTAATCTTTCCATTGGATGTAAAGTTGAAAATATAGGTGATGGAGCTTTTTCTGGATGTGCTTTATCTGGAGTTTTAAGTTATGGAAGCAATGCCGCTTTTGGGGTTGGTATTTTTGATAATTGTTATTTTACTGGTCTTACAGTGCCTTCATGCTCTAAATATGTAGGTTCTAATGTTTATGATTTTTATAAAGATTATAATTTTGATACAGGAAGTTCTTTGCAGTTCAGAGAAGGTGTCACTGGTATAGATGCATCTGGTTTTTATGATTTCAAATTTACTGGGCGACTTAATATGCCAAATTCATTAAGAAGTATAGGAGACGAATGTTTTGCAAACTGTACACAGTTTATAGGTGATTTAACATTAGGCTCAAACGTAGAGTATATAGGTAACGATGCATTTTATAATTGCAGCGGATTTAATGGAAAATTAATAGTAAGCGGTACAAACCTTGTTTCTATAGGAGATAGAGCTTTTGCTGGGCTTTCTCAATTAACAGGTGATATTGGAATAGCTTATTCAACTACCTCAATAGGCAATGGAGCTTTTGATGGGTGTTCTTCCATGGGTCCAGATCTTTCATTTGGTAATTCAATAGAATCAATAGGTGGTTTGGCATTTAGAAATTGCACAGGCATATTGGATATTTATGGAATAAATGATAGTGATTCATTAATATCTATAGGGGATGGAGCTTTTTCTGGTGTGTTTAATGCAACTGGAGATCTGGTTGTAGTAGACTCGGTGACTGGAATAGGCAAAGCCGCTTTCCAGAACTGCTCTGGAATAAGACACGTATTTTTAAATATAAATTCTAACAAGCTTAATACAGATGCATTATTAAATGGACCTACTGGAGATTTATATGTTACAGATTTATACAGTGGAACATATGGAACTACATATGACGGAATGAATGTAGTAGAATGGATAACTTACCCATCATTACCATAAAATGAGAAAAAAGAACACAAGACTTGTTGCTAAAAAAGAAAAGCCAATCATAAGAAAAAACCAAGAAACAGGTTTATACGAAGCCTATTTAGGTGAGAAAATTGTTTGTGCAGAAACAGTTGAAAGAGCTATATTTGATTGGTGGAAAAAGTACGGTGGAGGCGGATGATGTAAATAAATTAAGTCAGTTTGACTTATTCACTAAAATCTACTTTTAGATTCTTGCTTTCATATCCTTTTGACTTTATTTCGTCAAAGTGTTTAGCTCCATTTCTTTTTTCTGAGTAATCTTTAAAGGTTTTTTCTCTAACTGGGTCAATACCTCCATTGGCCTCTGCTCTCTTTTGGCTCATTTCTTTACTGTAATCCATCATATCTCCAAAACTACCCTTTTTATTGGCGGTTGATTCAACAAACTGTTTAGAGCTATATGGGTCGATTTGAGAGTCTATAGATGCATTTGGTATAGTGAATACCCTTTTCCATTCAAGTCCCTCAGAATCAAAATAAACGTGCTTATCGTTCATTCCTTGAACTACTTCTGTATACTCTTCTAGTTCTGGATGTTTGTATATGTAAATAGGTGGCATACTTTATTATACACAAACGGGCGCAGTATTTCAACTGCACCCGCTTGAATTAACAACAATATATGTAACAAAGAAATTTTATTGAATTTTAATAGCGAATGACTCTTTGATTTGTTTCTTCGGCATGGTTACAGTCAATAGCCCATTCGACATTTTTGATGTTATGTCTTCTGGAGATACGAGGTCATTAAGGGAGATTGAGAATGTTTTCTTCTTTTCTCCTTTACTGGCTTCAATTTTAAGTATATCTTTATTAGCGGTAATGTCAACATCCTTTTTAGCAAAACCAGCCAATTCAAATTCGGCTGTGTAAACATCATCGCTGCTCTTGATCCACTGGCAATTCCGTGGATAAGCCCGTTTGTCTGGTTTGAATAGTTCTTCAAATAATGTAGTCATAATATCTTACTATTGCATATACCGTGCCAATTAAAAAACCTAGGAAATATGGGATAAAATAGAGTCTACTGTGTTTGAATAGGTAAACTTGTCTGCTAATTTTTGTCCATCTGTGTTGATTTGTCCTACCTTTTTTTCGGCTTCTTCCATAGCTGAAATGATTTGATCTTGTTCCCAATCAAAGAAAACACCTTGATTAAAGTCCCTTCCTTTAGCAAAGAATCTCCCGTCATAACACTCGAAAGTTCCAGATGGTTCTATTAAAATAGAATTTTGTTCGTTTGCCCAATCCTTATGAGAAGTTGCATTTAAAACAATACTCCATTTTCCCAAGCAAGTAGCATTAAAAGCTGGCAAGTTCCAACCCTCTCCTCCAGAAAGACCTGTAAGATCAATATCAATTGCATTAAGCAATTCATTAACTTGATCATTCTTTTTAAGGAAAGGTATTAAATTAATGTTATTGTATCTTTCTCCTTCAAGAGCCATGTTTATCGTATTTATTAATTCTTCCTTTTCTAAAAACGGATTATTTATTAAACAAGATAATTGGTACTTGCTGTTATTGCCATACTTTTTAGCCCAAGTGTTAATGATTTTAGCCGTATGTTTTCTTTTCTCCATTTTACCAAACAAACCAAAATGAGTTACATCACTTAGATATGTTTTTTTGGTTTCAAAGAAGTCTTTATCGAAACCAAGTGGGGCATGTGGGCTACTGAATTGATCTCCAGCGTATTTAGAACTGAAAATAGTTTCTGTTTGGGCGTTACAAATCTTACGTTCTACATCTGTAGGCTCGCTACATTCATAAAACGTATAAAGATATTGGTTTGAGTTTTTTCTATTTTCAGCGCCATTAAGATGCCAAATCTTTAAGCTCGGTACGCTTGAATTAAGATAGTCGTACCTGTTATTGATGGCGTCTTCAATTCTGGATTTTAAATTCAAATCAAGATCGTAAGCAGAAAGATCTACGTCTTGATTCATTGGAAAAATTCCAAAATCAACATCCTTTTCAATAAACTCTCTTATAAAATTATAAGAGACATTACCAAAACTAAGGCTGTTTAATGGCGCTTCTAATAGAATTTTCATTAAAACGGAATATCTTCGTCTGAGCCTCCTACAGATACAGTCTCTTTCTCTTGAGAACCGTCTTCCGACTTTTGGCTTGATGGGAGAAAGGTGAATTCATTGACGCGAATAAAGTTTTTAGAATACTTTTTGCCTTCGTGTTCCCAACTAGAGTATTTTAATTCTCCTGTAAACAGAATACTTCTGCCTTTTTTGAGGTATTCATTAGCAACCTCTGCTTGCTTACCCCAAAGCTCGGCGTCGATAAAACATTTTTCTTTTGATCTATCGCTAGAGATGCACACGCGAATGTGGCAAACCTTGTTGTCTTTGAAGTTTCTTACTTCTGGATCTGTTACCAGATAACCTGCTGATGTTATTGTATTATACATAGTCTTTTTGTATTTGTTTCTTTACCTTATTGATAAATCTGTTGTGTATTGTTATTACCCACTGGATACTCAAACCAAGCTCTTCGGCGGCTTTTCTCCAAGGTGTTAATTTATTATTGCTCGTATTGTATCGAATGTCAATGATTTTTTTTATTCTTTCATCTTCTTCATTATCGAGCATTTTATTAAAGATGTCAATAGCTTCTGCAGCTAAAGCAAAATTACTAGGGTTGTCAAGGGAATTTTGATCGTTTTTAATATCTTTTAATACCTCTAAACTTACTGGTTTATATTTTTTATCTTTACTTATGGCGTTTAAACATTTCCATCTGGTTTTATTAGCTAAAAATGTAGAAAACTTGGTGTTTTTACTCGGATCATATTGTAACGCTGATTCGTATATAACGAATTGTTTGTCTTCAAGAAAAAAATCTCTATCTATGATAGCATTAGGTGATTTTGAAAATTTATCCACCACATATTGATAAACCCCAGAATGTCTCTCTATTAATTCCGACAGTGAATCACTGTTGTTTTCTGTTTTTATTTTATTTATAAGTGACAAGTCGCTTTCCATTTTTTATATATATCTATATTTATAAGTTTATCAAGAATTTCATTTGAAGTCAAGAATATTAATTTGGGGTCTTCAAAAGTTGTAGTGTGAAATCTAAGATCAACAACTCTAGAAAGCTTCTTGTTGTTTTCCTCTTCGTATTTATTAGCTGGATTTACTCCATCCCTTTCTATGAATATGCTCAATCCTCCCATCTCCTTTATCCAGTTTATCTCATTTTCAAACCTTACATCAGTTATTATATTAACACAATCAGAGCATAGATTATTGTTTAATTTTTCTATCCATATATTATCGTTTATAGACCTCATTATATCTGTTCCCCAGCAAACAAGAAATGGACGTATGAGTTTCTTTTGCTCTTCGTCTTCGGTAAAAGCAGAAATTCCTGTTTTTTCTATTAAAAAACCATTAACAGATTCTTTTAGTTCGTTAGCAAATGATAATACTTTTGATTTAATACCTTGCTCCTTAAGTATCTCAACTATATTATTAGCGAGTGTATCCTTGCCAGATCTTGCATTTCCGCAAATTCCTATAATTTTTTGATCAAAATCTTTTGGTGTTGTAGATTTTCTCATGAGCTATATCGTAAACTATTTTACGATGAACGTCAAGTTTTTTCAACATATTTCTTTTAAAATTTAAAATGCCAAGAATTTGGCTTATTTATTAAAACTTGTTTTAATAAATTAATATCGTACAGTATACGCTTTACGAGTACCTTAATTAAGGTTGTAAAGTACATTACGCTTTCGTAAAGTATACGATTTACTGTTTCGCGTTTCAAACTCGTACAGTTTATTATACGGGTATTTTTTAATCTGTCAAGTTTTTTTTTCGAAAATCTTAAAATTTTTTTTTCAACTAAAAAAGTTTGCTAAATTTTCATGTTGACTGTGACCTATTTTTTGCTAAAGTGTAATTTAGATCAGCGAGTGAAACTATTGGTAAAAATGCCTAGCTCGACATCTTGAAACCTAATTAACTAAACAAAAAAATGAGTATATTTGACGAACAAACATCCAGAAAACCAAATCTTTATCCTTGGACAGAAATGTTCATTCAATCAATGCATAATGGTTTTTGGACCGATAAAGAGTTTGATTTTAAGTCAGATATACATAACTTTAAAACTTCACTTACTGATCAAGAAAGAGAAATTATTGTTCGTACTTTGAGTGCTATTGGACAAATAGAAGTAGCCGTAAAAACATTTTGGGCTAAACTTGGGGAGAATTTACCACATCCTTCACTTCAAGATCTTGGTTATGTAATGGCGAACACAGAAGTTATTCACAATAACGCCTATGAAAGGCTTCTTTCCGTGCTTGAAATGGAGGATATTTTTGAAGAGAACTTGAAGCTTGACTGGATTCAAGGAAGGGTTAAATACTTAAAGAAGTATACCCATAGGTTTTATAAGGATTCAAAGAAGCAATATTTATATGCTCTTATTTTGTTTACGCTGTTTGTCGAGAATGTTTCTTTGTTTAGTCAGTTCTATGTTATCAACTGGTTTGCAAGATTTAAGAACGTTCTTAAAGACACCGACCAGCAGGTAAAATATACCCGTAATGAAGAAGATATCCACGCTAAAGTTGGGGCTAGGATTATTAACACCATTCGTGCAGAGTATCCAGATCTTTTTGATCAAGAATTAATGGATCGTATTGCTCATGAAGCAGAACAAGCTTACGTGGCTGAAGCCAAGATCATTGATTGGATGGTTAATGGTATTGACGAAGAAGGTTTATCTGCTGACATTCTAAAAGAGTTCGTTAAGAATAGAATCAATGAATCTCTTGATATGATTGGATTTAATCCCGTTTTTGATGTTGACAAAAGTAAATTATCGCCTACAATATGGTTTGACGAGGAACTTTTGGGAGACAATATGACAGACTTCTTTCATGGAAGACCTGTTGAATACTCCAAAAAGGACAAGTCATTCTCTGAAGACGAACTCTTTTAATACACAAAATGGATAAAAAAATATACTGGCTGAATAGAAATTCTAGACAATTTCTAAGTAGAGGTTATCTGACCGAAGGTGAAACGGCAGAATCAAGAATAGAAGATATAGCTAGAACAGCTGAAAAAAAATTAAAGTATATAGGTTTTGCTGATAAATTTATTGACTATATGCATAGAGGTTTTTATTCCTTAAGTTCTCCAGTATGGAGCAACTTTGGGCGTGAAAGAGGATTGCCTATTTCTTGTTTTGGTTCTTATATCGAAGATACTCTTGAGTCTATCACTGGAGACAAACTTGCCGAAGTATCTATGATGACAAAACATGGCGGAGGAACTTCTGGTTACTTTGGTGATTTAAGGGCAAGAGGGGCATCTATTGGTCAGCAAGAAGGCACAAGCACTGGTTCAGTCCATTTTATGGAGCTTTACGAAAAACTCATGGAGGTTGTTTCTCAAGGTAACGTAAGGCGTGGTAGCTTTGCCGCTTATCTTCCTATTGATCACGGTGATATTGAGGAGTTTCTTAAGATCCGTGGCGATGGTCATGAGATCCAAAAAATGAGTATTGGCGTATGTGTTCCAGATAATTTTATGGACGCCATGATTGAAGGAGACAAAGAGAACAGAAGAATTTGGGGTCTTGTTCTTAAAAAGAAATTTGAGAGTGGCTATCCTTATATATTTTTCTCTGATAATGCAAACAATCAAGCCCCGCAAGTATACAAAGATAAAGGGAAAAAGATACTCGCCTCAAATCTTTGTTCTGAAATTATGTTGTCTTCCTCACCAGATGAAAGCTTTGTCTGTTGTTTATCTAGTTTAAATCTGGAAAAATGGGACGAACTAGTTGAGACTGACGCAGTAGAGACAATGGTTTATTTCCTTGATGCTGTAATGTCTGAGTTTATAGATAAAACAGAAGGTGTAAAATACATGGAAGCTCCAAGGAATTTTGCGATTAGACAAAGAGCTTTGGGAATGGGAGCATTGGGTTGGCACTCTTATCTGCAATCCAAGATGATCCCATTTGAATCAATGGAGGCTAAAATGGCAAATGCCTCTATCTGGCAGATCATCAGAGAACGAGCAGACAAAGCAACGACAGAATTAGCTATAGATTTTGGTGAGCCAGAACTTCTTGAGGGTTATGGGCGTAGAAATGTGACCACATTAGCCATTGCCCCGACCACTTCTAGTTCATTCATTCTTGGTCAAGTTTCCCCAAGCATTGAACCACTAAAGTCTAACTACTTTGTTAAAGACCTTGCTAAAGGCAAGTTCACCTACAAGAACCCCTACCTCAGAAAACTTCTGACCAAGAAAAAACAAAACACAGAAGAAACCTGGAGGTCTATTCTCGTTCATGGAGGGTCTGTTCAACATTTAGATTTTTTGGATCAAGAAGAAAAAGATGTATTCAAAACATTTGGCGAGATTTCTCAGAAAGAAGTCGTTATACAAGCTGCTCAAAGACAAAAGTATATAGATCAGGGCCAATCTCTTAATATAGTTGTTCCACCAAGCACACCCCCTAGAGAAGTAAACCAACTTATGATATTTGCTTGGGAGCAAGGAATCAAATCTTTATATTACCAAAGAGGAGCAAATCCAGCCCAAGAGCTTGCAAGATCAATAAACCAATGCGCTTCTTGCGAAGGTTAATTTTCATTTTTTTAAAAATTTAGTGTATTATTCAACATAATGGAAGTTGATTTTTCAGATAAAATAAAAGAAATTAAAAAAAATTTCTCCACAAAATCTATTAGTATTTGTGAGGCTTCTGAAATCATATGTTCTATTATAGCTTCAAAGTGCGAACAGCACAACGATAAACACGAAAGTAAAGTATCTGAAGAACAGCTTAAAAAAGTTTATTTTAGGGGTTCAAAATCTTACGATTCTGCCTTTCGCATCGGGAAAACAAGAACTCAATGGGCTATGGCTAGAGTTAATTTGTTCCTTAAAATGAATAGAGGTGAAGATGTAAATGATTCTTATCTTATATCAGATAAAGATATACTGATTGATGAATCTCAAGCTGACCCAAACCAAGATATTTATTCTTTTGATGATTTTTCTGATATAGAACTGAATCTAGCTTCATTAGATCTTGTTAAATCTGGAATGGAAAAATGGAATCAAGATTTTAATTTTGAAGACATTCTTTATTCTGAAGCGGAGAAAAAAACGCTAAACAAACCATTCCGTTTGAAAGATGGCAAGAAGAAGTTTGGTGTTTATGTAAAAAACCCAAAAACTGGAAATGTTATTTTGGTTAAATTTGGCGATCCAAATATGGAAATCAAAAGAGATGACCCAGATCGCCGCAGGAGTTTTAGAGCTAGGCACAAATGCGATAGCGCCAAAGACAAAACTACACCTCGTTATTGGTCTTGTAAGATGTGGAGCAAAAAGCCTGTAAACAAATCTGTTTCCTCTGAAGCAATTGAGTGGGACGAAGAGGAGCTTTTAAGTGAGTGGGGTTGGGATGAATCTTCAATCATAGAAAATGAAGATTATTTTAGAGGTTACGCTCACTTAGAAAATATTGAAAATATAATTGAAGAAGAAGACGTTTGATTTATAATATTGCAGTATGTCTACTGTGATATTAAGTTCTTACTTCACCAAAAAAATACATCCCAACAGTGTTGACGATCAACATGTTGTTGGTCGGATGGATAACAATCACATACAAAAAGATTATTTTCCATATATAGAAAAGTGGTATAATTCAATAAAAGACAACGATCTTAATGCTGTTCTTTTTTACGATGGTCTTTCTGATGATTTTGTGAAAAACTATGAAACAGACAAAATAAAGTTTATTGAAGTTGGCGATTTTATTTACTCAAACAATGATTATAGATTCTTTTGTTTTAGGAATTTTCTAGAAGAAAATAAATTCGATTTTGTTTTTCATACCGATGCTTCGGACGTTGTGGTGGTTAAAAACCCATCAACTTTAATTGCAAAAAATCCAGAACATTCTTACTTTTGCTGCAAGGATACTCTTCTTTTAGGTCAATTCCCATATTTGCAAGCTCATGAAAATTATGGATGGGAAGATTATATTAATTGTATGCTAAATCAAAACAACTGGGAATTAATAAACATGGGCGTTGTTGGTGGTAGATTTGATGACATGCTAAAATTTTATACAAAGTTCTGTGAAACTAGAATAAAAATGGGTGATCCAGATTTTAATTCTGATATGTGGATTTTACAATACTTGTTAAGGTTTGTTTTTAAAGACAAAAAATTCTTAATGGGTGAACCTGTTTGCAGTGAATTTAAAAAATACCAAAACGATAGAAAAGATGTCTACTTTATACACAAGTGAAGATGCGGTAGATTACTGCATAAAAAACGAATTCAAAAATAACACTATAGAATTCAACAAAAGCTATTTAGAAAGCCACGATCATATTGGTGAGCTTGAACTTTTAATAGAAATAAAAGGTCATGAAATAAACGTAATCAATAACAAATGTACACAAGGCAACGAATGGAAGTTCCAAATGTTTATAAACTTTCTAGACTTAGTTTTGAAGACATACAAGTTGGATTTAGATTGTAGGTTTGTAGCATGTATAAATGACGGAGTTCCGCTTACAGATAAATATACCAAGTTTTCTACTTTTGGTCGTCACTATTCAAGTAATCATATAGGTTTGCCAGACCCTTTAGTTTGCGGTAGTTTAACTTTTGGGCAAAAGATAAGAGATTATATTACGCAAGATATTCCATTTAAAAACAAAAAAGATGGTATGATTTTCAGAGGTTCTGACACAAGCAAACAAAGAGAAAATTTATTAAACCAAAGAATGATGTTTTGCTTAGATAATAAAAATTCTAATTTTATAGACGCTAAGATAACACTTTTTGCTCACTATACAGACAAGATGCTTGAAAATCACAAGATTAACAAAAGCGAAATATATGCAGAAAGAACATCACCTAAAGAGCAATTAGAATATAAATACATGGCTTATATAAACGGCAACACCGTTTCTGGGGATAGGATGATGTGGCAAATGGCTTCAAACTCTTTGCTTGTTCAAGTAGAGCCAAAAGATAATGAAGATGATTATATTTGGTATCATTCTTTCTTAAATAGTTTAGATATACTACCAACATTTCCAGAGGAAACTTTTTTTGAAGACTTCACAGAGTTCGAATTAAAATACGATGTAGAAGAGATAATCAAAAGGCAGCAACATTTCGCTTCGATTATACTTGACGCAGGATTTCAAATGTTATATACTAAAGAGGCTTTAGAAAAATACAACGAATTATACAATGCTAGTTAGTCATAAATTAAAATTTTTATACATTCATATACCTAAAAATTGGGGTTCTTCTCTTTATACTTCTTTTAAACAAGTTGATGAAGATCTTATTGATACCCATATGCCAGATGAAGGTAATAGGGTTGACAAAACACACATGCTTCCTCAACACCATTGTAAATATGAAGTGATACAATCAGCCATAGATGATGGTTATAAAATTTTCTCTACAATAAGAGAACCAGAAGATAGGTTTTATTCTTTTCTTAAATATGCAAGAACATATTTAAACAACCCAAATCATAGATTTTATGATTATTGTTACATAAACGCAATAAGAAACAAAGCTTATCTACAAAGTTGTATGTTTATACATGGTTGTCCTCAATCTGAATTTATTTATGATGGAGAAAGAAAAATAACAGATAAAGATTTTCTGTGTGATGAAAACCTTTTTGAAAATCTTTCAGAATATTTTGGTGTCGAAATTAAAGGTTCTCACAAAAACCCATCACCAGAAAACGTGGAGAACAATATAGAGTTTGATGATTTTAAAGATATATATAAACTTGATCAACAGCTTTATAACGCATTAAAGTCATGAAGATTTGTTTTTTAGCTCCAGGAGAAATAGAAATCCCACCTAATGGCTGGGGAGCTTTAGAGACTGTTTTATGGAACCAATATAATTCTCTCAAGAAACTTGGTCACGATGTTTATTTTATTAATGATAAAAACACAAACTCTACTTATAAAAAAATATTAGAAATAGATCCAGATGTGGTGCATCTTCATTATGGTAAGCATTGGGAAATAATGCCAGATCTAAAGTGCAAAAAAATAGTAACATCTCACGATGGTAGTTTTTTAAACAGCAAACCATTTCACGAACAACTTGTAAGAAAATTTTATTATGATTGCACGTTTTTTTGTTTAACTAGTTTCGAAAGAGAATTCTTTTTAATGCTTGGGATTTCTCCAAACAAAGCTTTTATTTTACCAAACGGGGTTGATTATAATAAGTTTAACAGGGTTCCAAAAGAAAACGCAAAACATAAGGGGTCTAGTATATGTTTGGGTAAAATAGATTCAAGAAAGAGGCAGTCTATTCTACAAAAACAAACATCATCGGTTATGTTCGCTGGCGCTTGTGAAGATCCATCATTTGATACAAACAGCTACAGCTATCTTGGCGTATGGGATAGAGTTGATGTATATAGCCAGTTGACACACTATTCAAATTTAGTCTTGTTATCAAATACCGAATTACAACCCCTGGTTTGCTTGGAAGCTTTAGCTGCTGGTTTAGGATTAGTCATATCAGAGGCTTGTGTTGAAAACCTTGATACTAGTAAAGATTTTATAAATGTCATACCAAACAACAAGATAAACAATATAGATTATATTGAAAAAGTAATCAAAACAAATGCAGAAATTTCTTTAAACAGCAGGGAAGATATATATAAATATGCTCAAACCTTTGACTGGTTAAATATAGCAAAAAAATGGTTAGAACTCAACAACAAATAATATGAATGTAGCACTTTGTTATTCTGGACAGTTAAGAGATTTCAAAAAGTGTTTTGAAAGTCACGTTAAGCATATTATAGAACCGAACAAAGATTGTAATTTTTTTATATTTTTACATTCTTGGGCGGACAAAGACCTTGAAGGAGAATCTTATTTTAAAGATAGGATGGGTAGAGACAGGGGTTTTTATAAAACAGATAACGTATCTGAAGTTTTACATGTTAATCCAGACTCTTTGCTAATTGAAAAGCCTATGAATTTTCAAACAGACCTTGTTCCAGACCCAAGGTTTCCTCATCCTATGCAGAATGTTTTATCTATGTATTACTCAATAATGATGAGTAATGAGATTAAAAGAATTTTTTGCTCAATTAGAGGAATCAACATAGATTGGAGCTTAAGAATGAGGACAGATCTATTCTTCCAAAAAGATTTAAAACTTTCTGATTACGACAATAAATTAATGTATATAAACAACCAAAGAATACATACAGAATATGCTGTAAATGATTTGTTTAGTTTCTCTAGTGATGATAACATGAATCATTATTCTCAAACATTCAATAGGATACCAGAAATGGCATCTAATGGTTGTGCAGTAAATCCAGAATGTTTTTTGGGTTTTAATTTGAAAAATTGCGATATGGAAATTAAAAAAGAAAATTTGCAAAGAAACATTTATAATCTTTTAAGGGACATATGATAGAATTACTTTTATTTGATTTAGATGGTGTTTTGGTTGACGCAAAGGAACTTCATTACGAAGCTCTTAATGATGCTCTTTCTGAAATTGGAGAAGATTTTATTATTTCAGAACAAGAACACTTAACTGTATACGATGGTTTAAAGACTAGGTCGAAATTGAACATACTTTCAGAACAAAAAGGTTTACCTAGAAAATTTCATGATCAAGTTTGGGAAAGAAAACAAAAGATAACATCTAAAAAAATACAAGACTTAGAGCACAACCAAGATCTTATAAAACTTTTTAAACACTTAAGATCAAAAAATTTAAAAATAGCATGTTGTTCTAATTCTATAAGAAGATCTGTTATTTTAATGCTTTCTAAAGTTGGCATCATTGAATACTTTGATTTAATAATGTCCAACGAAGATGTTAAAAATTCAAAACCCCACCCGCAGATATATTGGGACGCTATGTCTATTTTAGGTTTTACTCCAGAGCAAACCTTAATAGTTGAAGATTCACCAAACGGCCTATTAGCCGCTCAAAGATCTGGAGCAAACGTTGTCAGAGTAAAAAACGTACAAGATTTAACTATCGAAAAAATAGAAAGAAACATTTTAAAAACTAAAAATATGAAAACAAAATGGCAGGATAGAAACCTTAATGTATTGATACCTATGGCTGGTGCTGGTAGTCGTTTTGAACAAGCTGGTTACACGTTCCCCAAGCCTTTGATTGAGGTTAATGGTAAACCAATGATTCAAGTCGTAGTAGATAATTTAAACTTTGAAAGCAAATACACTTTTATTGTTCAGAAAAAACATAGAGAAAAATACAACCTTGACTCTATGCTTGGAATGATATCAGATAAACCGAACGTTGTTGAGGTTGATGGTATTACTGAAGGCGCAGCTTGTACAACACTATTAGCTAAAGAACTAATAAATAATGACAACCCTTTAATTATTGCTAATTCAGATCAGTTCGTTGATTGGGACACAAGCGAGTTTATGTATAAGATGCAAGAACAAGATCTTGATTGTGGAATATTAACCTTTAGATCTACTCACCCCAAATGGTCTTTTGCTAAAATTGACGAAAATGGTTTTGTTACTGAAGTCGCAGAAAAGAATCCTATTTCAGATATAGCTACTGTAGGAATTTATTATTGGAAAAAAGGATCTGACTATGTTAAATATGCAGAGCAGATGATAGAGAAAAACAAAAGATTCAATAATGAGTTTTATGTTTGTCCAGTTTTCAATGAGGCTATAGAAGACGGGAAAAAGATTAAAACCTTCGACATTGAAAAAATGTGGGGACTTGGAACTCCAGAAGATTTAGATATATTTTTAAAGAACAACGAGTAGATGTGATACACGAAGGACAAAAGATTATATTCATTGGCAATCCAAGAGCTTGTACAACGAGCTTAAGTAAACTCCTTAAGCCAAAGGGTTTTAATTTTAAATTTTGGCATGACCCAGTTCAATATTATATAGATAATATAAAAAATTATCAAAACTATGAATACTTTATGATTTGCAGAAACCCTTACGATAGATTTTTATCTTGGTGGTTTCAATTAAGAAGACATTCTCACGATTTTATAATGAAATATAAATCGTTTGAAGAGTGGATCAAAAGCGGAGAATATCATGACTTTCCAAAAAGAAAAAGAGGAGATCCTAGACCACCAAGAACTTATTGGCAAACACATTGCCCATTAAAACAGTTTGATTTTATAAAAAACGATAAAGATATACATGTAAACATTCTAAAATTCGAAAAAATTCAAGAAGATTGGATTAATGTTTTTTGTAAAAAGACGAAAGTTTTTAACACTTCAAATTATCCTAAATTACCGATCACAAACGAAACTAATCATAAAAAATATGAAGATTATTATACAGAAGAATTAAAAGAAATTGTTTATAATCACGCAAAAGAAGACTTCCTAAATTTTGGATATGAAAGATGACATAACACAAACAAATTACCACCCAGAGTGGCAGAACAATAGAATAAAATTTATCCTAGAAAAATACCCAAAAGATTTTTTTAAAGGTAAAAAAATACTTGAGTTGGCTCCATTCAATGGATACATAGGTTCTTTCTTTCAAAAGATAGGTGCTGAAGTAACTATGGCAGAAGGTAGACAGGAAAATATAGAAAACATAAAACGAGATTACCCTCAAATTAAAAATATTTCCCAAAAAAACCTTGATACAAAAGATTGGGATTTGGGTAAGTTTGATGTAATTATAAATTTTGGTTTATTTTATCATCTTCAAAACTTTCATAAAGAACATTTAAAAAATTGTTTAGACAATTGTGATTTAATGTTTTTTGAAACTGTGGTTTTCGATTCAGATAAGCCAGAAATTCACTTTAGAAGAGAAAATGGAAAGGATCAATCATTAACATCGGTTGGAGGAAACCCATCTACTTCTTGGTTGCATAATTTTTTCGATGACTATGGTTGTAAATACAAAAAATATTCTTCTTCAGAATTGAACGGAGGAATACACCACTATGATTGGTTAGACAAAAACACAAGAAAACTTGACTGCGCGGCAAGAAGGTTTTGGATAATAGAAAAATAAAATGAAAGTAGCTTTAGTATTTTTTGGTCAACCTAGATTTATTCATAATCCGAATCCTTATGAATCAAACAAAAATTTCATACTAGATAAATATGAAACTGATGTTTATTGTCATGCATGGTTCTCAGAAAAAGATTCTGAGTATGACTTTTCTTGTTGGAGTACATTAAAAGAGTGTCCAGTTGAAAAAGACTCTATAGAACATATCAAGAAGTTATATAATCCCAAAAAAATACAAGTAGACGAACCAAGGAAGTTTGAATTTTCGGAGGATACTTTTGAAATATTAAACGAAATATCAAAAAACATAGGCAAGTCTCACATCTTTACTAAGGATACTTATAGTAATGTTCTGTCTCAATCTTGTAGTATTGAAAGAGCCTTGAGGTTAATAGAAAATAAAGAACAGTATGACTTTATTATATTATCTCGTTATGATAATCAAATTTTTGAGTTTCCAGATCTACATCGTTTAAGCAAAAAAGATATGTATGTAAGTCATATACACAATCGTTTTCCAGATATGCTGATATTTTTTGGCCCTTGTTTATTAGAAAGTATGTGTTACTATTCCAATATAGAAGATATAATAAAAGAGCATAGCAGTAGGTTTTGGGAACCTTCAAACGAATGTTTGAAAATGTTTGCCCTTGTTGACTTCATCACTAAGAACAACTCAGAATCAAGACTTGGTTCAGTTAAGATGATTATTAAAGCTGTAAGAGATTCAAATTCAATAGGCATATGATACAAAAGATAATTTCACATAGAGCCAATATAAAAGGTCCAAACAAAGATTTAGAAAATAATCCAGAACAGATTTTAAAAGTATTAAAAATGGGTTTTGATTGTGAGATTGATGTTTGGTTTGTTGATAATAAATTCTACCTTGGTCATGATGAACCGCAATACGAAACAGATTATAATTTTTTAAGCCAGACGGGTTTATGGATTCACTGCAAAAATTTTAAAGCTCTTATAACAGTACCCATTAGTTCAAATTATTTTTGGCACGAAGAAGATGATTATACATTAACATCAAAAAGATATATTTGGACATATCCAAACAAAATAGTTGAAGATAATTGTATTATTGTTGATAATAATGTTGACTGGATTAATAAAGGATATAACTGTTTCGGGGTTTGCACTGATTATATAAAATGAAAAAAGTAATTATCACAGGGGTAACAGGTCAAGATGGAAGTCACATGGCAGACTATTTGTTGGCGAACGACGACATTGATATAGTTGCTGGCGTACGCCGACTTTCGGTAAAGAACCACGAAAACATCAAACACTTGGTGGACAACCCACGCTTTAAATTAATTGATCTTGATGTCACCGATCAAGCTAATGTTGATCGTGTTATTTTAGAAGAAAAACCAGATTATTTTATCAACTTTGCTGCCAATTCTTTTGTTGGTGTTAGTTGGGATATGCCAGAAAACCACATGAAGACAAACTGCATGGCAGTTCTTTATCAACTTGAAGCGATTCGTAAGCACTGTCCTTGGTGCAGATATTACAATGCTGGCTCCTCAGAGGAGTTTGGAGACGTTGTAACCACTCCGCAGGACGAGACTCACCCACTACGCCCAAGAAGCCCCTACGGAGCTTCTAAGGCTGCTGCAAGGCATTTGGTAAAGGTGTGGCGTGAAAGCTATGGTTTATACGCCATTCAAGGTTGGTTGTTTAATCATGAAGGCACAAGGAGGGGTGAGGAGTTTCTCACCCGTAAGGTTACAAAAGCCGTAGCTAGAATCGTGAAGGAAATCAGAGATGGCAAAGAAGTAAAACCTCTGGAAATTGGCAACCTAGATTCTAAAAGAGATTGGTCAGATGCAGAGGATTTTGTTGCGGGTATCTGGCTAATGCTAAATCAAGAAAAACCAAAAGAATATGTATTAGCTTCAGGAGAAACATATACCATTCGTGAGTTTGTTGAGTCGGCATTTGGCTTTGCGGGATTTAATCCAGATGAATGCTATTGGGAAGGTGAAGGGACAAATTCTAAATACTATCATTGTGATCAACTTCTTGTTAAAATAAATCCAAAATATTACAGACCAGCTGAAGTTAATTTATTGCTTGGTGACCCAAGTCTTGCAGAAGAAGAAATGGGTTGGGTCAGAAAAACAGACTTTTATGGATTAGTAAAAAAGATGGTTGACAATGATATCAACATGCTATAATATGACCTCATGCCTAGAGGTAAAAAACGGTGTCCAGAATGCAATGTTTATGTAGGTGTAAGAACTTTAGCTTGCGACTGCGGGTTTAATTTTGGTAAACCCAAAATCAAAAAAGCTCAAAAAAGCAGGGTTCCAGAAAAACCTAAAATAAACAAAAGAAAAATACTAACCCGATTGCTTGAAATACCTAAGACAAGCAAAAGGTTTTTTTATGCAAGAGAAATGAAACTCTTGAACGATTTATGCAATCGTTACTCTCTTGAGTTCATGAATGTGGTTTCTTTTTACAGGAAACTAGACTCACTTGCTTATCTACTTAGCCCCAAACTAAGGGATACAATGGATAAAAAATGGAGGGCTTTCAATTATAAGCTTGACAAAAGCAAGTATAAAGAATATAATATTGGGGACAAGATAGGAAAAGATAAGAACATAAAAAAAGAAATTAAAACAACCAGAGATTTTTTAGATGAGTAGCGATTTAAGTTCACAAAGTATACTTGACAACTTCCTTAAAACACACAAGGAAGACCATTATAATTTTGAAGAAGAGATTGATTATAAAGTGTCAAGCGGATCTCTTCAGTTTGATTTACATTTAGGTGGAGGTTTCGGTCCTGGATTGCATAGATTCTGCGGCATGAACGAAGGAGGTAAAACAAGCGAAGCGTTGGAGGTTATGAGAAACTTTTTAAACACCGTTCCAGATGGTAAAGGTTTTTACATTAAAGCGGAAGGAAGGCTTTCTAAAGACATGCGAGAAAGGTCTGGTATAAATTTTGTCTTTACTGCTGAAGAATGGGTTGAAGGAACTTGTTTTATTCTTGAGTCTAATGTATACGAAACTGTTTGTGAAATCATGACAGAGTTGGTGGACAATAATCCAGAAAAGTTTAAGTATTGTTTTGTCCTTGATTCTGTAGACGGCTTAATTCTTAAGAATGATAAAAATAAAGGTTATGAAGATGCTCATAAAGTAGCTGGAGGAGCAAACGTAGCATCTACATTTATGAAAGCTATGGCTATAAAACTAGGTAAGAGAGGTCATATGGCAATTTTCATATCGCAGGTCAGAGCAGACATTAAGCTTGATCCTTATTCAAAAGCTCCAGTAAGGCAAACATCTGCTACAGGAGGTAATGCCTTATTACATTTTGCTAACTGGATTATTGAGTTTGAAGCTAGATACACAAAAGACTTGATACTAAAAAACCCATCAATCAAGAAGATGGATGCAGAAAAAAATCCAGCTATTGGTCATTTCGCAAACGTTACTGTTAAAAAATCACCCAACGAAAAAACAAATTTAAGGATAACATACCCAATTAAGTATGGTCGCAAAAACGGAACATCTATTTGGCTTGAGAAAGAAATAGTTGATCTTCTTTATGCTTGGGAGTTTATTAAGAAAAGGGGTTCTTGGATTCAAACGACAGAGGATTTCAAAGAGGTTTTAGAAGAAAACAAAATAGAATTTCCAGAAAAGATGCAGGGTGAAAATAACCTGTTTAAAATAATAGAAGAAAACGAAGAGGCCGCTTTATTCTTAGTAAAATACTTTAAAGAGGCTATCGGTGAACTGTCATGAAGTTTTTAGACCCATTAGGTAGACCAAGAAACCTAAAGAGTGCTAAAAAATATTTGATTGATTGGGATGCCAAAAGCAGAAGTAAGTTCCAAAGTAGGATTAAAAATTTTTTAAAACCTTACTGGAAAAACGATGTAGTTTTTGAAGAGTTCAGAATAGTAGGCACTAAGCTATCTTTGGATTTTTATAATGCAAATAAAAATATCGCAGTAGAAGTCCAAGGAGATCAACATACAAAATACGTTAAGCATTTTCACAAGAATAGGCTTCAATATCTAGATCAACTAAAAAGAGATCAAAAGAAGCTTGACTTTTGCGAGTTTAATGATATAAAGTTGGTAGAGATTTATACAACTGACGTAGTTAATGCTTCGTTTTTTAAAGATCAAGATATATTTTTATGAGTAACAAAGACGAAACAGAATTTTCAATACCAGAGAATTTTATAAAGCAGCTTTATGAGTTTAGTGGAGGGGCAGATAAAAACAAGGGTATAATTATAGCCCTTTGTAGTGAAAATGGTTCTCCTACAATTTACTCTCGCCACGAATCCTTAATAATTGAGCTTGGTTTAAAAAAAGCTCTAGAGGATTTTTTAGATGACACAATAGAATTGATTGAAAAAGACAGCAAATGATCTATAACTTAGAACTAGAAAAACAACTTCTGGCTGCTCTGATTAAAGAGCCAGATTTATTTTGTGAAATAGCTAATTTCATAGACCACGATGATTTTTATTCAGAAGAATCAAATTTACATAAAACTATTTTTACTATTGTAAAACAAGCTATTCAAAACAGCGAAGATATAGATGAAGTTATTATAGCCCAAAGAATAGAAAGTATTGGCTTATCGTTTGAAGATAAATTAAATCCAGCTGATTACATAAAATCACTAGCCTTAAGAAGGGTTCCTCAAGGCAATTTAATAAAAACAGCCAGAGAACTTAAAAAATTCTCTGTAAGAAGGGGTATATTCAAAGCCGCCCAAGAAATGGCTAGGCAAATGAAAAACGTTTCACCCGAAACTTCTTATCATGAAATCATAGAAAAAGCTGATAATGTTTATAATTCAAGAATAAACTTATATGAAACTGGCGATGATGAACCCGTCAATATTTACGATGAGATGGAGTTCATTATTGAAGATAGGGGTAATAATCCTATTGATGAGTTTGGCATGATGGGTCCACATAAAAAGGTTAATGAGATGTATGGATCTCTCTTAAGGCCAGGAAACATAACGGTTGTTGTCGCTCGTTCTGGCGTTGGAAAGACCCAGTTCTGTATGCACTACGCAACTCAAGTAGCATCTCAATACGATGTTCCTGTTTTACATTTTGATAATGGAGAGATGAGTAAAGAAGAACTCATTATGAGGCAATGTGCTGCTATTTCTGGGGTTTCATCGCATCTTTTAGAAAGCGGTAAATGGAGACAGGCTGGAGAAAATGTAGTTAAAAAAGTTAGAGAAACTTGGAATAAAGTAAAAAATCTTAAATTTTACTACTACAATGTTGGAGGAATGGATGTCGATTCTATGGTTAATACCTTAAAAAGATTTTATTACTCTAAAGTGGGCAGAGGAAACCCTATGATTTTCTCTTTTGATTACATTAAAACTACAAGCGAAGGTTCTGCTAATAAAAACGAGTGGCAGATTGTAGGGGAAATGGTTGACAAGTTTAAACGTTGTGTCCAAAAAGAAATACTTCATGATGGGGAACCGATCATACCCATGATAACATCGGTTCAGTCAAACAGGTATGGAATAACCAATAACCGTAACGCACAAAACATTGTTGATGATGAAAGTATTGTCTCTTTGTCTGACAGGATTATTCAATTTTGTACCCATATGTTTATTTTGAGAAATAAAACTGCTGATGAAATAGAAGAAGAGGGTGGAAGGTTTGGCACTCATAAATTAATCAACATCAAATCAAGACACTTAGGGCAAGATGTTGCTGGTGCGCTTGAACCTGTTCAGATTGGAGATTCTTTAAGGAAAAATTTTGTTAACCTTGAATTCAGAAATTTCAATATTACTGAATGTGGTGATTTAAGGGATATAGCTCACTCACATGAGCATGGTGGAGACATAGAAACCACGGAAAGCTCATCCTTGCCAGATTTTAATAATGTCTGATATGCATAAACAAATCCTAGAAGACCTTGGTTACAAGTTGGTTGATTGCGGCAATCATTGGAGGACTAGTGCATTGTACAGAGGTGGGGATAATTCTACAGCAATACAAATATATAAAGATAGCGGAGTTTGGACCGATTATGTTACAGAAGGAGGTCATAAACCTTTAAAACAATTAATACAGCTTACACTTAGAGATAACCCTAAAAAATTAAAATCAGTTCTTAAATCTATAGATTCAGAACCAGACGCTCTTATGCAGAGCAAACCTAAAACACTCATTGAAATGGATAAAGTTTACGATCAATCGATATTAGAGAAATTGTTTCCCAATTACACTTTTTATTCTAAGAAAAAAATTTCAGAATCAACACAAAAGCTTTTTAAAGTTGGTTTAGCTGGTTCTGGCAATATGTATAGGAGAATGGTTTTCCCTATTTATAACGAACATTCTCAAATCATTGGTTTTTCTGGAAGGAAAGTAGATAGTAATAATGGAGCTAAATGGAAACATATAGGCAAGAAAAACAATTGGATTTATCCAGCTTACGTACCTAATAAAGAAACTGTTGACTCTATCATAGACGATACTGGAGAAGTATATCTTGTGGAAAGTATAGGTGATGCAATGGCTCTTTATGACCAAGGCATTAAAAATGTTTTAGTTATATTTGGTTTGTCTGTTAGCTCTTCAATTATAAGTTATCTATCTGGCAAGGCTATTAACAAAATAATAATTGCTGGCAATAACGATTTCAATTCAGAAGTAAACAGGGGTTTAATGGCGTCTATAAAAAATTATTTAAAATTATCTAGTTACTTTGATCTTGATGTCTTGTCAATCAAAGTTCCTCCAAAAGGTTTTAATGATTTGGGCGATGCTCATCAATCTGGTTCTGATTTACTTGCTTGGTCTAAAATTAGTAATGATGTAACAAAACAAAGGCAGTTTATAAGTGATTTTGTTTCAAAGCATGACCAAAACTTTTCCCAAGCACATAAAAAGAAAGCAAAAAAAATAAATGAGTGAACCAAAAACAACATTATCTGCTAGTAGAATTAAGACAGCTGAAAGTTGTTCTTGGCTTTACTGGTGCAAGTATAAATTAAAACTTCCAGATAAAAGCAACGATGGAGCCAGAAGAGGCTCTATTTGTCACTTAGTCTTTGAGGTTCTAGGTAACACTAGACATAGGAAGCATTTTGAAGAAATTAAAAAAACACTTGATGTATTTAGCTCTAAAGCCATTAAGCGTTTAATCATGAAACATGCCGTAAGAGAAGGTGTAGATGATGACGAAAACATCAGAATGATTAAAGAAATGACTCTTAATGGTCTAATGTATGATTTCTTTGGAGATACTCATAATGAACCTACAGAAGAACATTCAGAAAAAGATTTTCTTATTGTCGTAAATGATGGAACAGTAAAATACAAAATAAGAGGTTTTATTGATAAGCTTTTTCTTTATGAAGATAAAAAGTTTGCCCTTATTAGAGACTTCAAAACCAGCAAAGCTACATTTAAAGGTAAGGAGCTTGAAGATAATATGCAAGATCTTATGTATAGCCTTGCAGTCAAACATTTGTTTCCAGAATATGAGAACAAACAAAGCGAATTTTTATTCTTAAAATTTGATCTTATACCAGACGTAAAAAATACTGGAGTAATAAAAATGGAGCCTCTTGATGAAGATGATTTACATGGTTTTGAACATCATCTTACAGAAATGCAACATTATTTAGATAATTTTAATGAAGATACAGCTACATCAAATATGGCTGCGTATCAAGGTTTTCCTAAAGATGGTTCCTTTAGCTGTAAACTGTTGTGTGGATTTGCTAAAGAGAAGGGTCAACTTAAGAAAGATGGAACTCCAATGTGGCACTGTGGCATGAAGTTTGATTTCTTTTATCATGAGATAAATGATAAAGATGGTAATTTTGTATCTAGTTGTTTTGAGGAAGACTTTGATGAATCAATGGTTCCAGAAGGCGGTTCTCATGAAATGAAATATTATTCTGGTTGCCCAGCACATTCTTCTTGACCACAAATTTAAGTTGTGATATAATCCTTACGTGAAGCCGATATTTAGATCAACATATTCGATAGGTAAAAGTATATTAACTTTAGAAGATATTATAGATATCTGTGATGATGCAGACTTGGACGAAGTTATACTCGTAGAGGATAACTTGACAAGTTTTATGAAAGCTTTTCACCTTTGCGTGGAAAGGGGTAAAAACTTAACTTACGGGCTAAGGATAACTATGTGCAACGAGTCTTTTGAAGACGACTCCGACCACAAGGTTATTATTTTCGCTATGGACGACAATGGTTGTAAACTACTAAACAAGATTTACTCACTGGCGTTTGTACAAAATGATGGCAAATTAACCTACAAAAATTTAAGATCTTTATGGGATAGTGACTCTCTTAGATTTGTAGTTCCATTTTATGACAGTTTCATACACCAGAACAACCTGTATCTAAAGAACTGCATACCAGAACTGAAAGGTTTCGATCCTGTGTTTTGGGTTGAGAAAAACAATCTTCCTTACGACAGGCTGATAGAGCAGAAAGTTCTTGAGTTCGCTGAGAATAGCCATAAGACTAGTAATGTAAAGACGATTTGCTACAAGAATAGAGAGGATGTAGAAGCCTTACAAACATATAAAATACTAACGAATAGAAGCTTTGGTAGACAAGCGACACTTTCAAACCCCAACCTAAACCACTTTTCCAGTGATGAATTCTGCTGGGAATCATATTTAGAAAACGTATGAATACTCAATTACTAAGATTCAATAGAAAGCAAAAGTATATAATCTTCGATACCGAAACCGAAGGTTTAAACTTGATAAAGTCGAAACCTTGGCAAGCTGCATGGATTGTCGCTGAAGGTAACAGAATTATCAAGAAATACGATAAGCTAATAAAGTGGGACGATCTTAAAGTATCAAAAGATGCGGCTAGAATAACTGGTTTCAACAGGGGTTATTATGAAAGTAATGCAGAAGACCCAAAGTTAGTTTGGAATGAGTTCGCAAAGTATCTCTATGATGACGACTATCTTGTTGTTGGTCAGAATCTTTTAGGTTTTGATGTTTATATGGTAGATGTTTGGCGAAAGCTTATCGGGGAGCCTTTGCGACAAGATTATATTAATAGGATTATTGATACAAAAGCAATAGCTACAGCTATTGAAAAAGAAGCGCCTGTTGACAAGAAAGATTTTATTTATTGGCAGTATAGATGGCTTAATTACAGACAACGTGGACTTAAAACTTCACAACTTACTTTATTGAAGAAGTATGATATTGACTTTGACCAAAAAAGGTTGCATGATGCCTTGTATGACATTGAAATGAACTTTGAAATATTCCATAAACAACTCTACGATATTGAACTATGAGATATAAAAATCCATTCCCTGTTGGGGTTAAACTTCCAGAGATTAATGTATCTGATGATACACTAGTATCCCTAGGTTTAGGCAGGGATAGTAGTAGTCTTGATATTCTTAAAGAGCTTTGCAGAAAAGGATTGAGGGAAAAAGGTTTAAGATTAAAAGAAAATAAAAAAGACTATTATGACAGAACCATAATGGAAATTGACATTCTATATGACTTAGGTTTTGTTGATTACATCCTACTTAACTGGGATATTATGGATTTCTGTAAAAGAAACGGAATACCAACTGGCGCTGGAAGGGGTAGTGCGGCTGGAAGTTTAGTTTTGTATCTTTTAGGTGTAACAAACATAGATCCAATTAAGTATGAATTATTTTTTGAAAGATTTGTCTCTAAGAGTAGAGCAAGGAAAATTGAGCATAAGGGAGAAATTTTTCTTGATGGTTCTTTACTTGCCGATATTGATAATGATATTTCTTATGATAGGAGGTCTGAAGTTATTAAGTATATTGAAGAGAAATTCGAAGGCAAAACTTCCAAAATCTTAACTCTTAACACGCTTAGTTCTAAGCTGTGCATGAAGGAGTGTGGCAAGATAATTGATGAACTTTCTGAAATAGAAGTGAACCAAATAAGCGACACAATCCCCAAACACTTTGGCAAAGTAGCAAAGCTTGATGTGGCTTATGAAGAAAGCGAATCTTTTAAAAAGTTTGCTGATAAATACAAAAAATCATTCAAGATAGCTCACAAACTTGAAGGTTTAATTAAAAATACTGGAGTTCATCCGTCTGGCATTTCCATCTCTTATTATAAACAAGAGGACATTATGCCTCTACAAAAGACAAATGATGGGTCTTTAGTTTCTGGCTATGATATGGATGACGTTGCAAGCCTAAGCGTTAAGTTTGATATTCTTGGTCTTAGAACTCTGTCTGTTGTTCATGATACTTGTCAACAACTTGGAATAGATGCGTCATCTATAGATCCTGCTGATGAAACTATTTATGCGGCTTTGTCTTGCTTACAACAACCCAAAGGTCTTTTTCAGATTGAAGCGGATACAAACTTCAAAGTATGCAAACAAATTGCACCTCAAAACCTAGAACAGCTTTCTGCTGTTGTTGCTATTGCTCGTCCTGGGGCTTTAGACTTTAAG
The DNA here is from genome assembly GCA_013375485.1 of Promethearchaeota archaeon. Taxonomy (GTDB): domain Archaea; phylum Asgardarchaeota; class Lokiarchaeia; order Sigyniarchaeales; family SOKP01; genus Loki-b32. The sequence goes on from JABXKB010000009.1 coordinate 35,089, forward strand.
GATAGTTATGCTGATTATGTTAGGACTGGAGAGTTCCAGTCTGT
>JABXKB010000201.1 GCA_013375485.1 Promethearchaeota archaeon
AGATTTAATTTAATAAATAAAATAAATAGAAATAGGAGGATTTAAATATTGAAAGATTTAACTGTTGTTTTGAAAAACCAACCAGGTACATTAGCGGATATGGGGGAGACACTGGGTAAAAATGGTATTAATATGGAAGGCTTATGTGGATTTCCCTTAAAAAATGAAGCCTTCATTCATATTTTGGTTGAAGATGAAGAAACAACCCGCTGGATACTTGAAGATGCTGGTTTTGAAGTGCGTGCTGTGCGTGAAGTACTTGTTGTGGATATAGGTCATATTGTGGGAAAACCTGGCACAGGGGGGAATTTGGCACGTAAAATAGGTGATGCTGGTGTTAATATTGATCTAATCTATTTTGCTGAGAATAATAGAATAGTTCTCGGAGTCGATGACTTAGAGAAAGCACGTGCCACTTTGTCAGGAGAATGAGAAAGCCAAGAAGGAATATAAAAAAAAGTAAAAATTATAGTTTTTCTTTATTCGTTCTAAAAAAGCTTATTCATTCTTCTAGTTTTTCTTTAATTTGTGCCACCAGTTTTTCCGCTTCTTCAGAATCAGTTATAAATTCAATTTCATCAGATGAAGTTATTCCTACTCCTAATTCTGCTGCTCTTTTAATTTGTTCTTGCTCAAAAATTGGACCATTAGATACTTCTGGTGTTGTCCCAAGAATCCGTAAAATAGCAACTCCAACCGCATCAATTGCTACCTTATCTGTCCCAGCAACAAAGACATTTACTTCTCTTCGAGTACCTTCCATTGGCCCACGATCTACAAACGCAATAAGACCATCCATGATAATTAAATCAGCTTTGTATACAGAATTTATTTCCGCAATCATTTTCCTTTGATGCTTAGAAGAGTGTAATTCACTCATATTTTCTTTAGATACTATTCCTACTGCGTTCTTTAGTGATAAAGTAAAATGACCACCGTACATATGAGTCTTTAAGCAACATGTTTCAATAATGCATTCTGCATCATCATAAATTTTGGCAAAAAAGAATCCTTCCTTCCAATGATTATCTTCGGGTTTTTTAAGGACATATTCTTCTTCATGTATTTCAGTTAAATCAACTATCTTAAAGTCTAATTCTCTTGCTAATGCATATAATCCTTTTTTCTCAAAGGTCTCAGCAGTTTTAGCTGGACCACTTCTTTCCGCAACTGTGATGGATTTTGCACCCATTTCCTTTAATTTGACTATAAATTGCTTTATTGTTTCCATTGAGCTGGAAGCGGGAGGAGGATCAGCAGTATTGAAATTTGGTTTGAAGATTACATTTTTATCTTTAACAGGATTGATACCTAATAACTCTAAAGACATATTTACACCATAAACACGATCTTTTGTAGAAACAACTGCTACTTTAGTCACATTATTCACCATAAAACAGATATTAAATTGAATCTCTACAATTAAAATTTGTCATTATAAAAATTAGGATATTGCGTGAGGGTTTATAATGTGGAAAGGATGATCGGAAGATTAGTATAGTTTGAGATGATAGGGAGTATTTTCATGCTATACTTCTATATAATAAATTTTGAAAACTAAAGAAATTATTCATTCATAAGATGAGAAGGCTCTAAATATGGAAGATTTTTTATTTCCATAGATGTTCCGGTAGTTTTGATTAATTTTCGAAAATCTCTTCCGGAGATTTGTAAAGTTTCGGTGTTTACATTTGGATGACAACATAACTCTTTCGTATTCCATATACTTTCATCTACAATGAAAATCACTTTGTTATTGGTATCATTGACTAATCCAAGTGGAGAAACCGCACCAGGCGTAATACCTAATGTTTCAGAAAGTTCTTCAGGTCCTGCAAAGCGAATTTTTGGAGCACCTATTATTTTACGAAATCGATTTAAATCTAAACGATTTTCGTGAGGAATGGTAACTAAATATAATTGTCCAGATCTCTTATTTTTGAGAAGTAAATTTTTACAATGAGTTCCAGGGATGTGTCCGCAATGCACATTCGCCTCTGGAACAGTGAAAACTGCCGGGTGAGTGTGTAGAATATATTGAATATTATTATCGGCTAACCATTGCTTCAATGAATCTTCCATTTTTCCTCAATTAAATAAAAAGTTATTTGAGTTTTAAGTTTTAGAAAAAAAACTAAAAAAAGAAAAGTTGTCCTTCAATCAATCTTCATTATAATGAAGGTAGATCGGTGCGTTTATTAATATGTAATATTTAAATAGAAATTTGAGATTATTATAGATATTTATAAAAGAAATGTATTATTGAGCTCAAAATTAAAGTTTAGTTGGTTTGGGATGGGACGATTTCCAAAAATTAATTCCAAAATAAGTTCGTATCTCACTTAGAGATTCATTATTTTAGGAATTCTTTTGGAATATGAATAGCATACTTACATTCTAATGCTCCACTAAGAGGTGATTCAATTAGTTCAATTTTTATTGGCTGATCAAATATTATATCCCAATATTTTTTGGTAAAACCGATACTACAATAACAGAAATTAGGAGAGATTTCTTTTTCAGTACCGTTTTTAATTGCACCTCGTACCCAAGCACAATAGCAAGAATGATATCTTTTCATCCTCTCGTCTTCAGCATTCAAAAAATTCTTTATTTGATAAGGGTTTTTGTAGCTATAATCTTATCTCCTTCCCTTATTCCAGGAGTAATGGTTGGATTATTTTTTATATATTCTACCACTTTTTCATCAACATACTGAGCATATAATAATGTCCCCTCTTTTTGATGTTTTTGGGCTGTTTCAATAGAATCTTGCTTCTTTATCTTTAAGAATTCATCGATATCATTTATTGTTAAGAAGTCCTCTCTGTCTTTTTTAATGGGTTCAAGAGGGCGACCATGTAAGCAAGGAGCTAATAACTCTATTGTTTTTTCTTCGCCTAGCTCCTCTTCTAATCTTTTCATAACTACTTTAGTAATTTTGGGTTTCTTATCAGGATTAACTCCCAAAGGTGGAATATTTATATTAGCAAAAATTTCATCTCGAACTTTATCATTAAATTGTTCAGCAATCCTTAGATATAGATTCTCCATTGTGTTATATGATTCTACAATCTCAACAATCTCAACCACATAATCATATTTTTTTATGAAATTAGCATAATTGAGTAAAGTTCTCAAAAATTCTAATACATTCTCACTCCCAGTTTCCACCAAATTCTCAGTATACTTAAGTATTCCTCTAGCAGGAATTGCATCAACATCATTCTTTTCTTTTTTAAGATATTTGTTAAATTCATTTAATCTAGAAACAAAAACATCTGCTTGTTCTTGAGAAACATTATTCTCTATAAGATATTCTAAGAAAGTTTTTTCTTCCAAAATATATCACTCATTCAATTATAATAATTTTAGAGGATTAATTCAATGATGTAATATAAGTAATTTTGTTTTCTACGGATAAATACAAGATATTTTGAATTTTAAGATAATTTATGGCGAGAGGTGAAACTAATTAAATTTAAATATTTGAAATATATATTTATTACAAAAAGGTATAAGGTAGGTCGTTCTTTTTGAGCTTTTAAGGAGTAATGAAATAAGAACAATTATTTTTCTTTTTTTTTTATATCTTAATTTTTTAAATTAAGCTCTAATCAATAGCATTTTGAGAATTACATAGAATGGATTGCTTACCATTCATGACTTATAACAGCTAATAGTTAATTTCAAATAGATTTGAATATAAATTTTACCTATGAATGATGAGAATAACAGTATTTATCGAGAATTACAAAAACATCTTGATAAATTACCTATCGGATTTCCTGCTACTGAATCTGGTGTAGAGCTGCGAATTCTAAAACATCTTTTTACTTCAAAACAAGCAGAATTGGCAACGAACTTGAGTTTCCAACCTTTACCCCTAAAGAAAATATATAGAAAGGTTAAGAGTAGTGGTTTAACGATTGAGCAATTAGAACATGAGCTAGATAAGATGGAGGAAGAAGGACTTATACATTTCGGCTCAACTAAAGAAGGAGATGAGATAATAAAATATTACGTAAATGCTCCTATAGTCATTGGTTTCTATGAATTCCAATTAAATCGTCTCACAGAAGATTTTTATAATGATGTTATGCTATACTTTGAAGAAGCGTTTCTAGCTGAGTTTAATAGGACAAAAATTCCCCAAGTTCGTGTAATTCCGGTTGAAGAAAGCATAGATTATGAGCAAAAAATTTCAACGTATGATGAACTGAGAACAATGATTGAAAATATAGGAGAACCAATCTCAGTTCAAGAATGTATTTGCAGACAAGCAAAAGATCTTATCGGAGATCCTTGTAAAAAAACAGATCTCAGAGAATCCTGTTTCGCCTTTCGGTCATTTGCGAAAACTTATATAAAAAAAGGATTAGGTAGAGAAATTTCCAAAGAAGAAGCACTAAAAATTCTCAGAAAAGCTGAAGAAGATGGATTGGTTTTACAGCCTGGTAACTCTCTAAGACCAATGAGTATATGTACCTGTTGTGGATGTTGTTGTGGAATTCTTACTAATCAAAAAAGGTTATCAGAACCGGCTCAGTTTTTTGCTACGAATTTCTATACTTCTGTTGACGAAGATCTCTGTGTAGGATGTGGAATCTGTGAAGATAGGTGTAACATGGAAGCTATTCATATTGAAGATGATATTGCTCATGTTAATAAAGCAAGATGTATAGGGTGTGGTGTTTGTGTTCCTACTTGTACTTCTGAGGCAATTCAACTTTATAAAAAAGAAAGTGAAATTGTTCCTCCAAGAAATACAGCAGCAACATATATGAAGATAATGGATAAAAAAGCAGAATTAGCGAGAGCAGAAAAAAATTCATAATACATTCCTAATTTTTTTTATGTTAGTATTTTTTGGTGAAGGTAATATTTATAGCATAAATAAACCCAACCATATACTATGCCAATATTTATACTTGCAACTAAACTTCAACATCCTGATTTAGTTGAAAAAAGGAAACAACAAGGTGAAGAATTTTTAAAGTTAGTTAGAAATAAAGTTCCAAGTATTAAATGGATCGCCCATTATGCTATATTAGGTCCCTATGACTTTCTTGACATTTTTGAAGTGAAAAACGAACTAGAAGCTGCGAAAGTTTCACTACTTTCCCGTTCTGCTGGTGCTACATTTGCAGAGAGTTGGACAGCTATACAATATTCAGAATTTCTTGAATTAGTCGCTGATTTGCAATAAAACTAACTTTAGAAATAGAATTGGAACATATTAGAAAAAAGCAAAATTAAGTGGATTATTTCAATTTAAGTTTATTTTTTTCGAAGTTTTTAAGGCTCTATTTTAAAATATAGTAAATATAATCTGTGTGTTCTTAGCAGATGTTAAGCTTTATAGTAAAACTAAAAGATAAAAAATTTCAAAAAAGTAAAAATTCTTTTTCAGAGAGATACCGGCATTGCAATCGATGTAAAATCAACTTGAATATTTACAAAAATGAAGAGATCGTTTGCGTTCTATGTGGAGAAACATTCTGAAATTCCTGCATTAACAAACACCAAAAATATTGTTATTCCTTATTTAAACAATGAAAGTATAAGGCTATCCTCATAAAGGTTAAATTTCAATAAAATTTACATAGAGTATGTCTAAAAAGACAGTTTTTCAAGCAAAGGGATTTCATCCTTTTGGAGACTTAATTGGTTTAAAGTTTACTAAATATAGCAATGGAGAATCACAGTGTGTCCTAGAAGTAACAGAAAAATTGATGAATCCACATAAAACACTTCATGGAGGTGTCTTATATTCAATGGCAGATACAGGTATGGGAGGAGCATTATATTCTCTATTAAAAAAAGACGAATTATGTGCTACCGTAGAGATTAAAATAACATATTTTAAACCAATTAGACAGGGTACTCTAATCTGTGATTCAAGAGTAATTCATAAAGGGAAAAGTATAGGAATTCTTGAATCAGAAATCATGAATAATGGAACTCTTGTTTCTAAAGCATATGGTACGTTTTCAATTTTTAAGGTTAAAAAAGTAATATAAAAGATTAACAAAAAAACTACGATAAGATTTATGCATTAAGAGTAAATTTCATCTTTTCAACAGACTTCTATATTCCTCGACTTGTTCCACCCATTTATTAAACTCTTGAGGCTTTTCAGGGAATTTTTCATAGTATCTTTTGTACAGAAATATATTAGAATTTAGCAATTCTTTTATCATTTAGATTATCTTGATCTTCATAATCTTCATCTTTTGCTAATATATGAATATGTCCATGATAGACTATAATCCTATATTTTTCTTTATTAAGTTCTTCAGATTTAGGCATTATTTCCAAGTGCTAAGACTCAATCTTATTTTTTATTAAAATCCAACTATCAATGGAAAATTTTTGAACAAGGTTCTTTGCATTATTAAATCCCGAATGAATTGTGGATTTTGGTATCCAGACTTCTGCTTCATTATCAAATTGAATGAGCAAGGCTTTATCAGTTTCTCCTTTAATCGTTCCAGTTATATCTTTTATCTCCCTAGGTTTTCCATCATTAAAACCGTTGACCTCGCTATTTTTAGTAAGTTTATTACTAGTATCCATAATAATTTCTTCTTGTACAACGATATTGCTTAATTTATTGACATCACCTTTCTTTGAACTATTAGGAACTGTAGCAAATTCTATTTTTTCTTTTAATATGTGCTCTAATAGCATTTCTAATATTTTAATTTGAGAATACTCAAGCACTTTTGAATAAGAACCGATATGAATCCATAATTTCACCTTTTCTCCATCCTCCCATTTGAATGATATCTGAGTTTTATTATCCTTGTAAGTATGATAACTTGACCATGAATTTACCTCTTTTGTTAACACTCGAATAATCGAAACCATCTCCTCTAATGAGAATTTAATTATTTTGCCTTCTCCGCTGCTAGGTTTTTCCCAAGATCCATCATTTTTGCTTTTAATAAGTCTAAAAAAGATAAAAGGTTCATTTTTAGAAGCACTTTGAATAATTAATCCTACTTTTTGACCAAAAAAACTATAACTATGATTATTAACCATACATCTATCAATTATTGTATATTTTTAAAGAAAAACAGACTATGAATTTAGTATTTTTGTCGAAAACTTAAACACCACATATTCAAAAATCTTTTTTAACTTTTAATATTCAATATCTTTATGGAAGCAGAATATAACAAAAGATCTGAGAAGCAAGTTGTTAAATCTACTCGATATCCTAATACAATAACCACATTGAAACGGGATTTTAAAACATTAGGAGTTAGACCGGGAATTGTATTAATAGCGCACAGTTCATTAAGTAAGATAGGTTGGACTGTTGGTGGTCCCGTGGCTGTTATAAATGCGCTAATGCAAATTCTTACATCGGAAGGAACGTTAGTTATGCCCACATTTTCAAGTGATAATACAGATCCTTCTCATTGGGAAAATCCTCCTGTTCCTGAAAGTTGGTGGAATACAATTCGAAATGAAATGCCTGCTTATCATCCTGATATAACCCCTACAAGAGGAATGGGATCTATTGTAGAAACATTTAGAAAATGGCCTAATATTATCCGTAGTAATCATCCTACATCATCATTTACGGCATGGGGAAAATATGCAGAAATCATTACAAAAAATCATGAATTATTAGCTGATCTTGGTGAAGATTCTCCATTGGCGCGAATTTATGAACTTGATGGATATATTTTATTACTTGGAGTTTCTTATGAAAATAATACTTCCCTACATCTTGCAGAATATCGAAGCGATTACTTTAAAAAGCGATATAAGTTAAATGGATCTGCAATACTAGTAGATAATGAAAGACAATGGGCAGAATGGGAAGAATTAGATCTTAATATGGATGATTTCGAGCAATTAGGAAAAGATTTCGAATCAAAAATCAATTATGTTCCAGTTAAAGTTGGAATTGCAGATGCTAGATTACTATCACAAAGAGAACTTGTAGATTTTGCTATTGAATGGTTTAAAGAAAATCGAACAGCTATGTAATATCTTTTTTTAAATTCTTATATCTAGAGTTCTCAATTCCGTCCTTAAGTCTGTATTTGGTGTAAACAAGATTGTTTTCATTTTTAATTTCCTCGCACGAGATAAAAATGAGCGAATATCATCAATAAAAACACATTCTTCTGGTACTAAATTATATTTATCAATTAATTTTTGATAAATTTCAATTTCAGGTTTAATAACCTTTTCTTGGCCTGAAATTATTTTCCCATCAAAAAGTGAAAAGAATTTGTATTTTTTTTCCATAATCTCAAATGCTTCTTCTATGTAATTAGATAAAATATAAGTATTATAACCGTTAGCTTTTAAATCACATAAAATTTTTACATTTTCTTGTATTGGGGTGAGCATTTCCATCCAATGTTCAAAAAACGTGATTATAAAACTATAATCTTCTGGATATTTCCTAATAAACTCTTCTTTAGCGTTTTCAAGCGAAATAGTTCCACGATCTAAACGGAACCAAATTTTGTTTCTAATTACTTTAGAAATAAAATTTTGGATATATTGTTCATCTTTAGTATATCTAAGCAAAAATGTCTCTGGTTTGAAATTTATTAATACATTACCTAAATCAAAAATTATGTTTCTTATCAAAATTTAATAACATCCAATGAGTTGAATTAAAATACAAAATAGGTAAATATAAATAAATTTTTTTTTAAATATAAAATTCGATCTAAATAGAATAAAACATTGAGAGAGATATGCTGAAAATTAAAGAATTCAAGAAATTACAAGAAATTCTAATGAATTCTTGGCCTGCTCAACATTATTA
>JABXKB010000010.1 GCA_013375485.1 Promethearchaeota archaeon
CCATAAGAATTATGATACAACCAAGCTATTTGTTCAGTGGCACATTTTGAAATCCCATAAACACTTCTTGGGCGAAAAGGATTCTTTTTTATATCCTCAGTAACAGGAACTTCATTTGGATCAACTAAACCATATTGTTCACTGCTGCAAGCCACTTGGATACTCTCTAAATTACTATCAAAACGTCTTGCTGCCTCAAAAAGTTTAATAGTTCCAATAATGTTATTATGAGCAACTCTTGCTGGTTCTCTAAATGAAGTTGGTATAAATGATTCAGCTGCAAGATGAAATACAGCATTTGGTTCAATTTTCTCAAAAATTCTTAAAATCCTTTCTGCACTTGTAATATCAGCTTCATGTAAATTAATTTTACCCCTTAAATGTTCAATATTTTCATGCATTGGGACCGCATGTCTACGGATTGTTCCATGAACTTCACATCCTAAATCTAATAACTGTTCAGCTAAATGACTTCCAGCAAAACCACTTATTCCAGTTATTAAGACTCTTTTTTCCTTCCAAAAATCTTCATTTGGTAATTTTGTATTCCGATTTTTGAAACTATTTAAATAATTATCAATTTTTTCAGGATTAATGATAAAACCTTGTTCTTCTAGCTCTTTAACACGAATATTATATTTTATTACCTTCTCAATAGGGATAAGATCAAGCATAATTGTATTTATAAATAATATATAATTTAATTTTAACTTAATTAAGTAAAAATTGACACCATTTTAATTAAGAAATAAAAAATTTCTTAGAAAAAAGCAAACAATATTATTCTAACATAATTTAGATAATAAGGATTATTTTAATTATTTAATGTTAGATTTTTTTTGAATAAATTCATCCTTGTATTTACATATTTATATAAACGGGTATTTCTTGTATATTTGAGAAAATGGAAATAAAAACTTTTATTGGACGAAAATTATCTTATATTAACGGGATTTTAAGAAGACAGATTGAACTTGATAGATACTTAATGAACCTCGAAGATGTAAAATTGACTTATGAATACTATAATCCCCCAAAGAATCTAATAGATTTTATATCAAAAAGATATTTTCTTTATCCATATTATAGTAAAAAAAATGATAAAAACAAGAATACTATAAATCACATTACTTTTCAGTACATTGGAGATTTAGGTCATTATTTAGATAAGTCCAGAACTATAATTACATGCCATGATATCTTTACATTTTTAGAGAGAAATAACTTTACGAATCCTTACTTTGTGCAAAAATACTCAGCTAATGGAATGAAGAAATGTAGGTTTATCATTGCGATATCTAAATTTACTAAAAACGAATTAATTTATAGATTAAAAATACCAAAAGATAAAATCATAGTAATCAAAAATGGAATAAATCGTGATATGTTTTTTCCAATAATTAGTAGCGAATTTGATAATATTGAACCTTTATACCCAGAACATAAAAAAATATTACATGTTGGGTCCGAGGTAAATAGAAAGAATTTTTTGACATTATTAAAAGCATTTTATTTAGTTAAGAAAAAAGATAGGAATTTTAAACTCATAAGAATCGGTAAACCTGCTTATAAAGGTTTTATTAAAACATTAGGTTTACAAAAAGATGTTATATATTTAAATAATATTAGCAATGAACGATTGAGAGAAATTTATAACCTAGTAGATTTTTTTGTTTACCCATCAACTTATGAAGGATGGGGGGCACCTGGCTTAGAAGCAGCCTCTTGCGGAACACCAGTGCTATGTTCAGACATAACTGTTTTTAGAGAAGTATACAGAGATTTTCCTATATATTTTCCTCCTCAAAATTTTAAACAACTAGCAAGGATTATTTTAGAAAATATTAATAATGAAGTTTTAAAGCGTGAAATGGGTAGAAAAGGCATTCAAGTTGCGAGTAATTATTCTTGGGAAAAATCTGCAAGAACTTATCTGAAATTTGCAAAATTCCTGATTGAAAGTCAAATATGAAAGATCATTTATAAGATTTATATGAGTTAAATTTTAGAAATTATTTCTAAAACAATTATAGATCTTGTCATTTCAATAAACTATACAAAAAAATATATTAAAAGCTAGATTTTGTCATCTAATAGTTATGACTCAAACTCTTTATTATATTTGGTAATATTTTCATGGATTTAATAAGTTGGACTCTAAGATTATTTAAATATTTCTTAAATTTTATAAGTTCAATCCAAATAATTTTACTGACTATATTTCTCATTATTCTTTATCATACTTTATTTTTTCTTTTAGTAGATAGTAGAAGTATTAAAGCTTTTAAAAAAGATATAGATCCAGATTCAATCTCTATAGATGAATTAAAAAGTATTCCATTAGTAAATATCATAGTACCTGCGTGGAAAGAAGGAAAAGTATTTAGAGAGTGTTTATTATCAATTAAAAATTTATCCTATCCAAAAATAAGGGTTATTGTTAACGCTGGAGGCAATGATGAAACTATTGATATAGCTAATAGTTTTAAGGAATATGAAAATTTTCTGATATTGCGACAAAAAGGAGGTAAAAGTAGGCCATCCTTAGGAAAGGTTAAAGCAATTAACGAATGTTTATCATATATTGAAGAGGGTTTAGTATATTTTATCGATGCAGATGCCCTTATCACGGATGAAATCCTTCTAAGAGTTATTTATCCTCTCGTAAATCTAAATAAAGATGTTGTGGCTGCTGGAAGGCGTCCCTTAAAATCAAAAGAAGATAATGATCTAACTAAATATCTAATTATTAATCGTGCAGGTTTTTTAAGATTTAAATTTTCAAGGGAAGATTTCGAGGTGATCTCTGGTTCTAACACCATTGTGAAATTTAAAGTTATAGAAGCCATAGAAAGATTTTCTGAAAACAAGAAATTTGCGACTGATCGATCAATGGCTAGTGATATTAGAGACAAGGGATTCAAAATATATGTATTGAAAGATTATCGTGCTAATATGTATGACGCAGGATTACCTTATAATTTTAAAATGTTTAAACATCAAAGAATTGTGTGGATAACGAATTTTCTAATATATTCTCATAAATCCAAAAAAATAGCAAATATTTTGAAATTTTTACTTTTAATTTTCGTTTCATTATATGTCATTATTTTTCCAATTTTATTATTTCTTAATTTTAGTTTATTTTTAATAGGTATCTATTTCTTAACTTGGATTTATTTTAAGAAAATGAGACGGGTTATTTTCCATAAACTCATTATGGATAAAAGGTTTTACAAAAGGTTAAACTTTAGATTCTTCATAAAAATAATATATTTTATATATATGGAATTCTTCATTAACATTATTTTAGTTTTTGACTTAATGAAATATCTGAGAAAATTAAGAAATTCAAAGAATTTTATGCTCTTATAATTTCATTTACTGTTGTTTCATCCAAAATCCAATCTTTTTTATAAAAAAACTTTAATTCTAACGGGTAAGCACTAAATGAAGGAGACTTTTTTTCCTTAATATCCAATCAAGACCTCCTCCATCAATACACAATACTATATTTTTTATTAAATTACACCATATAGTGTTGATTTAGAAATACAATTATAGTCAAAAAGAATATCACCAGGAGTTAAATTTTTTTCTTTAGAAAAAATACACTTAAAGATATTTTCACTTGATTAAATCTTTTAATTTTTTTCTTGAGATTATTTCTTGAAAAGGATCGCTCATTCTTTGCTAATCCAAGATTTTTTTTTTAATTTTTTCCATCTTAAAACTAAAATTAAATTATAAGGATTGTGGAATTTGATAATTTAAGCACATTGTTTGGAAAAAAACAAAGATTACAGTCTACTTTTTAAAAGGCCTATACCCCATAAACCTTGATTTAAATCATCAATAATCTCTTCATAATCATAATTTCTTTTAATTTCATTCCAATATAGATTTACTTTTGAATTGGGGTGCATTGGATGTGGTACAATATCGTGAAAAGCAATTTTTCCGTTTTCTTTCACTAAAGGGCTATACATTTCAAAATCTTGTCTCACTCCGTTATATGTATGATCACCATCAATGAATAAAAAATCTATTTTTTTGCCTTTCAGTATCGCTTTTATTCTATTTAAAGTTGATATAGTATGTGAGTCATCTCTAATCAAATATATTTTCTGTTTGGGGCGAGCAAAAGCTTTATATAATGGAATTTTCCATTTTGGAAATCCTCCTCCAAATATTCCCCCAGGTAAATCTATACTTATGATAAGCCCATCTTCAGCGATCACTCTTGTGAATAGAAATAATGTACCTCCTGATGCAGTTCCAATTTCTAATATACACTTAGGTTTATCATTTTTCAAAATTTTAAGAAGTTTCAATAATTCCTTTTTGTTTTGTAAAGGTTTAATCAAACTTTCCTGGCTTAGGTTTACATAATCAATTAGACTTTCTAAATTATAATTACCATGAAGTTTTTTGACTTTTAATAAAGCATATCGTACATACAAAAATTTTTTTACCTTTCTAAAAGGTCTTTTAATAAGAGGGATGAGACCTTCTTCTTTAATTATTTCCGGAATTCTTTTTTTAGCTTTATTTAAAATAAAAATTAGTAAACTACTCATGATATTTCCATTTATTTTAGATTTTCATTAAAGACTTTTCTAATGTTGTAGATTTTTTCATTAAATTAAGTATGAAATTATCATCTTTAATTCTATTTAGTGATATAAATTGCCTATTTTTTAGAAGTGAACGAGTATGAATAATATTCCAAAAAATTGCTTTAATATAAACATAAAGATGAATGATTGCTGAAATATCGAATTTTAAAACCTTCTTTACGATTATACCCATTCTTTTACCAAAATATATGGGCAGGATAATGAATAGAGTTTTTAATTCATAATTCTTTAACAATGTTCTTAATCGATTTTTTTCACTTAAAAACATTTTTCTTGGAGATCGCGGTCCTAAGATTTGCCCTATTTTATGATAAATAAATGATGTTGGCACATACACAACTTTATATCCTATTAGCCATGTTCTCCAAGATAAGTCAAGATCTTCACAATAAGCATAATATAATGGATCAAATAGACCTATTTTGTTATATAATTCACGTTTAATTAAAATTGCTGCTCCGCAGGCAAAAAATACTTCCATTTGGATACTAAATGATTTATTATCTCTTTTATTATCTCCAATGTGAACCCCCTTTAAATATTTATCACAGCTTCCCCCAGCATAGTTTATTATGTCTTTATTATGATAATAGTACATTTTACTTACTGTAATTCCAATTTTATCAGATTTCTCAGCTACTTTCACTAATCTTGTTAGCCAATTTGCATCTACTACTGTATCAATATTTAAAAGAGCAATATATTTTCCTTTAGCATAAGTTGCTGCTATATTATTTGCTTTTGAAAAACCATAGTCTTTTTTATTCTCAATTATTTTAACATTTGGATAATTTTTTCTCACAAATTCTATACTTTTATCTTGAGAGTTGTTATCGATAAAAATTATCTCAAAATTTTTGTAATTTAATTTTAATAAAGAATCAAAGCATTCTTTTATGTGTATAAGGCCATTATAATTGCTTAAAATAATTGAGGTAAAAGGTTCTTCCATATTAAATATCTTGATTATTCATAGTTAAGATTTTCTTTAATTTTGTATTATCACCCCAAAAAGCCATTGGTTCATAATCTGGATATGGATAATATCCCAAATTCAATTTTATATTTATCTTTCGCTTATTCAAATGGTTTTCTACAAGTTTTTTTATTGAAATAGGTTCTCCACTACAGCAATTAATTATTCCATTAACATTATTTTGAAGTGAAATCTCTACAATATATTCTGCCACTTTTTCAACAGGGAGATAATCTCTTAATTGATCTCCCTGAGACATATTAAATATCACCTCATTATTATCCAATGCTCGATCCAATTGAGGTAATAGCGATTTAGGGTTTTGGCCTTTCCCATAAACATAAAAAAGCCTTATCCATTTATAATTGAATTCAAATGTTTTATTTAACTCTTCAATAAATTTCCGTAATGTGTCTTTTGCTAATCCATACGCAGTTATAGGATTAGTGACCATATTCTCAGATAAAGAACCTTCTTGCATTCCATATTCCAAACATGTTCCTATTAAATTTAAATTCTTTAATCCATTTTTTATGATATTTTTTATAAAAAAATAATTAGTAAAGAGATTTCTTTCAATGTGAAATAAACTTTTGTAATTTGGTAAACTCTGCCACGACAAATGAATTAATATATCTGGATTTTCAAAAAAAGCGAAGTAGTCCTCTTTAGATTTATTTAAATCTTGAATTATGTATTTAACATCTTTAAACCATTCAAAATTTTTTACTTTATTAAGAGGATCTAATGATGTTGCAATAATTTCAAATAAATTTCGTTTTACAAGTTCCTTTATGACATAGTTACCAATGAATCCAGTTGCCCCAGTTACTAATATTTTCATATAATTTCCATCTTAGGGATTGGTATTACAAATTTACAATTCCATTTATTTACATACTCTAATTGTTTCATAATTTCATCTTTAATGTTCCAAGGTAGAATAATGATATAATCAGGTTTAATTTCTTTAATGTAACTTTCATTTACAATTGGAATATGGCTTCCTGGTAAAAATTTTCCTTGTTTATATGGAGATATATCTACAACAATTTCAATTAAATCTTGTTTTATCCCACAATAATTTAAAAGAGTGTTTCCCTTAGCAGCAGCTCCGTATGCTATTACTTTTTTATTCTCTTTTTTTTGTTTAATTAAAAATTCAATTAATTTGTACTTTATTTTATTTGCTTTTTTTTGGAAATCTTTATAGTATTCAATAGTGTTCATCTTTTTAGAAATTTCTAAATTAAGAAGATCTTGTACATTACGTGATTTCTCTTTAGTTTCATCCTCTTTATGTTTAGCATAAATTCTTAGAGAACCACCATGTGTAGATATTTGATCAACATCAAATAACTCAAGCTCATGAGCTTCAAATATTGATCTAATAGTTAAAAATGATAAATATGAGAAATGCTCATGATAGATCGTATCAAATTGATTGTTTTCTATTAACTGCATTAAATGTGGGAATTCCATAGTAATTACACCACTTTCACCTAAATATAACTTTAATCCCCTAACAAAATCCTTAATGTCTGGTACATGAGCTAATACATTGTTTCCAAGTATTAAATCTGGTTTTTTTGTATTCAAGGATAATTCTTTTACCATACGAACTCCGAAAAAATCTTCAATAACATCAATACCTCTTTCCTTTGCAACAGCGGCTGTGTTCAAAGTAGGCTCAATTCCTAGACAAGGGATGTTCAATTTTTTAAAATACTGTAATAGATAACCGTCATTAGATCCAATTTCAACTACAAAAGAGTTTTCATTTAATTTTAATCTTTTTGTTATCATGTCTACATATTTTTTTGAATGTTCTAACCAACTTTTAGAAAAAGAAGAGAAATATGCATATTTTTCATTAAAAATTTCATCTGATTTCTTGTATTCGTCAATTTGTACTAAAAAACATTTATCACACAAAAAAATTTTTAAAGGAAAATAAGCTTCTGGCTCATTTAGTTCTTTTTTTGTTAAATTTGAATTTGACGGTGGAGAATTTACTAAATCAATAAATTCAATTGTTAATTCATTATTACAAAATCTACAGTTCATAGTCATATTCCATTAAAATCATTTGGTAATAGTTCATAACTTTTGTCTTTTTTCGAGATATCAGCTATCTTTAATGGCCATTGAATATTAATTAAAGGGTCATCATATTTTATACCTCCTTCATGTTTTGGGCTATAATATTCAGTGTGGGAATATAATAATTCTGAATTTTTTTCTAATGTTTGAAAACCATGTGCAAATCCCTTAGGTATGTACATCATTTTCAAATTTTCAGCAGATAAAATCTCACCATACCAATGTAATAGAGTAGGAGATCCTTTTCGTATATCAATTGCTACATCATATACAGCCCCCTTAAGACATTTAACCATTTTAATTTCTGACATAGGGGGATATTGAAAATGCATTCCTCGAATTGATCCTTTTTTTATAGTTTTCGATTGATTAATTTGAACTATTTCTCCATGCAGATTTATTTCTTTCAGTTCATTTTTACAAAACACTCTATAAAAATGGCCTCTTTCATCTTGAAAAGGTTCAAATTGTATAACAAATAAATCTTTTAAATTGGTCTTATTGAATTTCATTAATATTCGAATTATCTTTTAATTTTTTTAAAATAATTATTTATTTGCATAACATCGAATTCATAATTAATTACCTCTTCCATATACCACTTGCATAAAAAATCAATAGTATCATCAATAGACAACTCATTTTTCCAGCCTAAATATTTTTTAGCTTTGTTACTATTAAGTATCAATAATTTTGTTTCATGCAATTCCTCAGAATTTTGATTTAAAGCAATTTTATATCGACCCTTACCTAAATATTTAATAATTTTTGTGATAATATCACTAACTTTAAAAATTAGATTATTATCTGGCCCAAAATTCCATGCACTCGAAAAAAGAGGGTCACCTTCCCACATCTTTACAGTGAGTGTAAGTAATCCTCGAATTGGTTCCAGAACATATTGCCAGGGTCTAATAAAATCAGGATTTCTTATATATATCTCTTGATCTACTAGAATTGCTCTCATACAATCAGGAATTAATCGATCTTCTTGCCAGTCTCCTCCACCAATAACGTTTCCGCATCTTATTGATGAAACATATTTAGGTTCAATGTTCTTTTTTGGATTAAAAAAAGAGCTTCGATAAGCTGATGTAATTAGTTCTGAACAAGCTTTACTTGAACTATAAGGATCATATCCTCCAAGTCTTTCATTTTCAGTATAACCTCTTTCGATTTCAAAATTCTCATATACTTTATCAGTCGTAAAATTAATCAATATTCGAGATGATTTTGATTTTCTAAAAGCCTCAAAAATATTTAAAGTTCCTCCAACGTTAACTTCATAAGTTTCTTTTGGGATTTCATATGCTTTTCTCACAATTGGTTGAGCCGCTAAGTGTAAAATTATGTCTGGATCATAAGTTTTAAATACACGTTTTATTTTATCAAAATCTCTGACATCCCCAATAATATGTGTAATCTTATTTGCGAGGTTTGTAACTACAAAATTATCTTTAGCTGTATAGGGAGGAAGGGCATAACCAATAACTTTGGCTGATAATTCATGAAGAATTATTGCCAACCAAGAGCCAATGAATCCTGTGTGTCCTGTTATTAAGACCTTTTTTCCATCAAAAAAATCTTTAAAATATTTAATCATTACCAAATCTTCCAAAATGCTAGGTTATTATTCCATAATTTATTTAAATAATCGAAATCCCTTTCATGATCCATACATGCCCAATTACCTTCATGTTTATAAACCATAACTTCTCCCTTAGCAGTTAATTCATCCAATATCCCATATTCTAAATCACAGTTCTCATCGGGGGTTATATAATCCAAAAATTTATTATTAAAAACCATAAAACCACCATTTATTAATCCTACTGATGTTTGTGGTTTTTCTTTGAATGATATTAATTCTCCATTTTTCTCAATTAGTTCTCCAAAACGTGCAGGAGCATGAACTCCTGTAATGGTAAAGATTTTACCATGAGACTTATGAAATTCGACTAATTCGTTGATGTTAATATCAGCAACTCCATCTCCATATGTAACCATATTATAATCAGGATCTAAATATTTTTCTACTCTTTTTATCCGACCTCCTTTTAAAGTATTTACTCCAGTATCAACTAGAGTGACTCTCCAGTTTGTCTCCTGACGATTATCAAGAAATTCAACATTATTATTGGATAAATCAATGGCAAAATCGCTATTTTTCATTTCATAATTATAAAAATAATCCTTAATTACTTCACCTTTCACACCTAGACATATTATAAAATCATTATAACCAAATTTAGAATAGATATTCATTATATGCCATATCATGGGTGTATTTCCAATTTTTACCATTGGTTTCGGTATTAATTCAGTTCTACGGCTAAGTCTTGTACCCCATCCTCCAGCTAAAATTATTACTTTCAATATAATTTCCTTTTTTTCAAATATCTTATCATTCTATTAAATAGCTTCTTTATTATTTATTATAATTTTCACTTAATTAAATTAATTACATCAATTTTATTTATTAATTTAAAAATATCGAAAAATTGGATATTGAATTATAGTAAGAATTATCTTTTCTATTAATATTCTTAATCTTAGAAAAATGGGCTCAATCCTGAGTTTCTAAGAAAAAAAATAACTAATTAAATATTTTGATAAAAATAATTAAAATTAGAAATATTTAAGATTATAGAATTCACTTGATTATAAGAATGGCATAAACTAAAAATTTAATATGAATATTTCAATTTTTTATTTAAAAAATTACTATAACTAAATATCATCTTGAATTGATCCAAGAATGGAAAGTAATGATAAAAAAATAAATAGAATTAGTAAGGATCAAAAAATACTTGCTAAAAATTCATTTTATTCTTTTTTAAATAGTTATAGTGGTTTCATTTTTGCCACAATTACTTCTTTCTTAACTGCAAGAATGATTTCTCAGGAATTATGGGGAATTTTTATACAAGCTTTAGCTTATCTTGCTACTTTTTACCTAATTTCGGGATTTTTACCACCAAGTTTAGATTCCTCGCTGAATTATTATCTGCCCAAATATAGATCTCTTAGACAAAATAATTTATTAATTATCTTTATAAAACATTCGATGATTTCAAGGATTTCTTTTTTATTTCTTAATTTTATCATTAGCAATGTTATATTTATTTTATTTATTGGCTTGTTTAAAATAAATTTAGAGAACTACTATTATTTACTATTTTTATTAGGACCACTCATTCTGATAAATAATATAGACAGTTTCATTGCCAATGTTAATCGTAGTCTTAATTACTTTAATATCGTATATCTAATTTTAATAATTCGAAATTTGCTTAATATTGGAATACTAATCTATTTCTTTATTTCAAAGGGTAATTTAACAATGAATCAATTAGTCCAAATTAATCTATATTCAGCTTTGATCCCTTTCCTAATTCAAGGAATTATTACATATATGCTTTTAAAATTTAGATTTAAAAAAACTGAAGAAAGTGGAGTACCATTTAAAGAAAATTTTAAAAATTTTTTTAAATATGGATCATATTTAAGTATTAGCAGTGTTTTACTTGGTTTTTATAATAATCTAAGAATTCTATCTATTGGATCTTTTGAATCAGCTGAAATGGTTTTAGGTTATAATATAGCTGATCATTACAGACAAGTCTCTTCGCAGGCTGTTGTTTCTTTAAATCAACCTTTAATGATCTCATATTCTAGTCTATATAGTAATGGTAAACATATGCAAATAAAAAAAATAACTGATGTTTTTTTAGATTATTCGATTTTTTTAATTCTGTTAATTACAGGTTTCCTATATTTTTTTGCTGATCTTTATTTATTTTTAATATATGGAGAATCTTACTTGATTTTCTCTCCCATTCTAAAACTGATGCTTATTAGTATAATCTTTGGAGTACAAGGAATATTTTTTAGTAGTCTTTTAGCTGCCAGTGGTAAGGTAAAGCAAACTGTACCCATTACAATAATATTAATCCTAATATATACAACTTTTTTTTTGATAGGATTAATTTTTTTCGGGATTATAGGCTTCCTCATTGGAACTATTATTAGCAGTGTTATAGGGTTTATATATTCAACTATAATGAATTTTAAAATGTTTAATATCAGATTAAAAATCGGAAAGATTTTTTCACTATATTCATTTTTTTTTATAGCTTTAATTCTTTCATGGATAATAGAAGTTGCTTTTTTGAAAGACCTTAATTTTTTAATTCTACAAAGTCTAAATTTATTAATATTCGAGAAATTTCAATTTTTATCTTTATTATCATTTTTATTTATTTTTCTAATTTTAGTTATAGTTTTTAAAATTATTTCACGAGGTGACCTTGAAATTATTGAAGCCTTTTTCGAAAAAGATAATTTTTTTCATAAAGCTTTACGCAAAGGATTAAATGTATTAAAAAAATTTCTAAGAAGCTAATTCAATTTTATAATTTATATAAAATTTATTAATTTAATGTACTTTTAAAAGCTTCAATATAATCATCAATAATGTTATCCCAATTAAATTCTGCAATTACTCTTCTATAACCATTTTCTCCAAGTATTTTTCTTTCTTCTTTATTCTTATATAAAAAAGAAATTTTATCAACTAAATCATTTAATTCATTTGGGCGTATTAATAAACCAGTTTTACCATTTACAATAGCTTCTATAATTCCTCCTGAATAAGAGCCTATAACAGGAATCTTGTAATAATTTGCTTCTAAAAACACAATACCAAAACCTTCAATATTTTTTTTTTCTGTAACTGATGGCATGATAAATACATCCGATAATTTATATAACTTATTTCTAAGTGTTGCATCACATTGTCCTAAAAATGCTATAGAATCTTCTAGTTTTAATTTTTTTGTTAAATTTTTCAATTCAGATGTCAATGGTCCACTACCTATTGAATAATATTTAATATTCATTAATGGGTCTTTCTCTTTCAATTGTTTAATTGCTTTTATTATTAACCCAAAATTTTTTCTAGATATATGACGCCCAACACTTAATATAACAAAAGTGCTTTCTGAAATATTTAATTGGGTTCTTAATTGACTTTTGGATTCTTTTATATCATACTCCTTTAAATTTAAACCACGGTGGATGATAATAATACGATTTTCATCTACTTTTTGGATTTTTATTAATAATCTCTTAATCCAATTACTACTTACAATGAATTTATCAATATTCTTAAAATAAAAATGTTTTAGGGAAAAATAACTATTTATAAGAAAATCGAGACCATGAGCCATTGAAATGATTTTTATATTAAATATACGTGATAATATAAAAGACAATGGTAAAATTTTACCTGAATGAGCAGAGAGAATTAAATCAATTTTAAATTCTTTAAGGTGAAGAGAAATATTAAAAATATTATTTATCGTTTGAAACAAAAGGTTTGGTTTAGAAATAAGATATAAAATTAAATTTATTCTATGAAATAAATTGATTTTTTTGTCTTGATAGATTTTTAAAAAAGAATACAATAAGGTAAAAACTCTTTTCTTGTTTTTAAAAAGCCTTAAAAAATCAATTAAGTTATGATTTTTTTGTTCAAATATGTTAAAAACGTCTTTTGCTTTATAATATGGATTAACGATGTATAGTTTATGCTCTCTACTGCGAAAATATTTACAAAGAGTAGTTATTGTATGAGCAATTCCTGCTTTAGATGGATAGAAATCATCTGTTATTACTAAAATATTCATATATTCATTAAACATGGCAAGATTTAATTATTTTTTTACATATGATTTAAAATCTACAGAAATAAACCAAGTTGAACTAAATTGAATCTTAATCAAACTGATTATTTGGTTCAAAAAGAATTATTAATAATAGAAAGTATACGAGAATATTTGGTTTTTAAAGTTTTAACCTTGAATTTCTTACCTAATAAACTCCTTATTATCGCAAATAAATTAATTAACCTAGTTTTATAAGCAAATGAAATTAGGTAGATCAGTAATCTATATTTTGGTTTATTTTTATTTCTAATTGTTTTATTTGCATTTAATGGTAAAGGAACATCAACTATTCTTAATTATAATAAAATATCGTTTATGTATTCTTTTGATATCTTTAGAATATGTAATTTTGATGATTTTTGAAACACCGCAATAATATCCTCATTTCCCGCGATAAATTTAAAGCCATTTCTCATAATAATTTTTTTCAATAATAATAATGTAAAATAATATAAGTGCTCAATAACAAAATAAGGTTGGAGACTTCCATACACTTGGCTTTTACCATCGTTTTTATATCGCAATGATAAAAAATGTTTAGTCAAAAGAAATCTTTATAATATTAATTACTATTAAACTTGTAAATTTTTCTGAGAAAATAAAAGTTTTCAAATATCGAGATATTAATTATATTCAAATCTTTTTATATAAACTATTTTTTAACTATTCTATTCAATTTTGTAACATATTTGTTTCGATTTGTTTTCTTATATTGGATATTATAATAAATCATTAAAATTAAATTAAAGAATTCATTAAAAAATTTATCATTTGGAAAGGTTAAACAAAATTCATGCAAGATCTTTCATTTTATTTGAAAAATATAGGCTTTCTAACAAAAAAACCTCTTATCCGTAAATTTATATTTAAATATTTAAAATTAAGGAATCCTATTACGCTTAAAGGTCTTAATTTTCAACCAAAATATTCTAATACATATGCATTAATTTCTGAAAAGAATTCTGAGAATTTTAAAAGAATTATGAATAGATTAGAATGTTATATTGGAAGTGGACCCATTGGACCAAATAAATATTGGGAATATCCTTGGGTTTTAGCTAATCTTAGGTTAAAAAAAGAGATATCAATATTAGATGTAGGTTGTGGGAAATCGCCTATTCAATTTTTACTTTCAGATTTAGGGTTAAATGTTTATGGTGTAGATTCTGGTGAAAATGTTCAATGGCATGGGATAAATCGCAAATTAGCTAAAAGTTATGGTTGTAGAATCGAATATCGCCACGAACGTGGTGAAGCATTGAGTTTTAGGGATAATTTTTTTGATAGAGTTTGTTGTGTATCTGTAATTGAGCATTGTAGGGCAAAAAAAGTAGATATTGAACAAATGACTCCTCTAACGCACGACGATCTCTATTTACAACAAAAAATTGTTAAAGAAATGATAAGAGTTTTAAAACCAGGAGGGATATGTGTTATTACAGTGGATTTTTTTATTCCTCGAAGAAATGTGTTGTTAGAATCTAATGTTGATATTACTCATTTGATTAATGTTGAAGGTGTGAAATTAATAGGAAAAAAAATAAATGAACTCTTTCCTGGAGAACAAAATTTTAATTATATTAATTTGATTGAGAATCCAGATATTGATATTTATAATTATAAAGATTTATTACAAACATCTATAGGATTGACTTTGAAAAAAATTTGATGAAATAGGAAGAAAAAAATATTTATAAATTAAAAAATAAAGAAATTGATTTTGATATCAAGATTATGAAGTTATGTTTTTTTGTTGATGATTCCTTCGCTCCGTTTGCGTTATCTTTCAATAAAGAAGGACATGATGTAATAATTAATAAATTTTCAATAGATTCAGACGTAATTATTTCTGAATCTTATTTTTACATGTATGAAATTCTTAGAAATCTAAAGCAAATTAAAAAAAATAATATTAAAATAATTAATTTTATATTAGATATACCGCCATGGCGTTTGAAGAAATCCCTAGATATTTATTCATTAGTAAAGTATATCAAGCAACTAAATTATCATTATTCCCATAGAGCTCCTAATATTTATAATATCCTTAATGATTATTTAAAAAATATGAAAAAAACAAGAGCAGGAAAAATCAATAAACAACTTATTAATAAGATATTTAACACCTATTACAACAACTATATTAATTATCAGAAAAATTATAGAAGTTTTTTAAAAAAAAATGATATAGTTTTATCAATTTCAAGAAATACTCAATATAGTGCGAAGAAATTTTTAAATATAGATTCAAAAATTTGTTATTTTGGAGTCAATTCTGATCTTTTATCAAAAATACCAGAATATCCTATAAAATATGACGTTATCAATATTAGCAGAGTTGTGAAAACTAAAAGGCAAAATTTAATTGTGGAAGCTGCTAAAAAACTAAATTTAAAAGTAGCAATATTTGGTAAATTACAAGATAAGACTATTAAGTTAGATTGCCCAGTCTATTATTTCCCTAATCATATAGATGTTTTGAAAGAATTAAATAAAACTAGATTTTATGTAGATGCCTCAATTTTTGAAGGATTCGGAATGACTCCATTAGAGGCTGCTTTTTTAAATAAAATAACTATTGCATCTGATACATTCGTTCATAAAGAAATTTTAGGCGATTATCCATTGTACTTTAAAAGAGATAATCTTAAAGATTTAGTTGAAAAAATGAAAATGGTATTAAATGGTGATTTTATTTTAAATGAAAAGACAATCAAAATATTAAGAAATAAATTTTCATTTGAACGATGTAGAAAAAACTTATTATCTCATATTGAGTCTTTATTTTGAATTAATCTTGTAGGTAGCATTATGCTATTAAAAAATAAAATCAATTATATAGTAAAAAATTAATTGCTTCAAAAATTACTAAGAACAAGTAAAGATCATTAATATATTATCCTAATTTATTTGATGTACAATTAAGCAGAGTTATTATGTCAAAGGTTATTTTAAGCATCTGTATTCCTACATATAATCGATCAAAAATAATAATAAAGAATTTAAAACATTTAATTCAATATCCTGATGAAGAAATTGAGATTGTTGTTAGCGATAATGCGTCCCCAGATGATACTGAATTTGCTGTAAAAAGTATCAAAGATCCAAGAATTAAATACTTTCGAAATAAGAAGAATTTTGGAGTAGATACAAATATAATTAAATGTGTTGAAAGAGCAAATGGAGAATTTATTTGTTTTATTACAGATGAAGATATTATTAAGTTAATGGAATTACCATGGATAATCAAAAATGTTAAAGAAAATAAAGATTTAAGTCAAATTATTGGTTCTGTGGTCGATTTGGGAGGAGGAAAAAATGAAATCATATGTAATTTTGGAGATAGGATATTAAAACCAGGTATTGAATCAATTACAGAGTTATTTTTCAAAAATGGTTATCTTGCTGGACTCATTTTGAAAAGAGAAACATTAAATCCAAAA
This sequence comes from Promethearchaeota archaeon, assembly GCA_013375485.1. GTDB lineage: Archaea > Asgardarchaeota > Lokiarchaeia > Sigyniarchaeales > SOKP01 > Loki-b32. The sequence continues at coordinate 16,892 of JABXKB010000010.1, forward strand.
GAAGCTAGAAAATTTATTGGATGTATATACATCCACCAGGTTTTTATGCTTCAAGCAATGAAAAAAGGTTATACTTTATGTACATCAAAAATTTTGTGTTATATGCCCAAAAAGGAAGCAAAATCTGAGATCTTTATGTTTAAATCTTATTGTGCAGGGGAACGTTATCATTCTCCTTTAGGTTCATTGTCTCAATTAGAAGATAGATTGTTGATTATTGATAATTTATTGAAGAGTTATCCCAAAACTCAGGAAATACTCTTAGAACGGGAAATGAAGCAATGGGCAGTAATTTTAGCAAGATCAGTTTTAGATAATTTAAGAACCCTCCTAAAAATTATTATCATAATCAAGATAATTATTAAAAATAAAACAATTTTAAAATCTTCTGTATTTTGGGTAAATCTATCAAAAGAGTTTTATAAAAGAGTTAGATCTCATTATTATTGGATTAGTACACTGCAAAAAATAAGAAGAAAAATAAAATCATAAGTAGGTCATATTATTAATGCAAATTTTAAAACTTATTAATACTCTAATTGAAAATATCCAAAGAAAATCATATTTTTTTCACAAAATTTACATTATATTTTATAGACAATTTATAAAAACAGTTACTACATTATTAGCTGCAAAAAAGCTCAAGAAATTATGTAAAAATTGTAAGAGTTTAGATGATAATGTAAACATTGCACTATCATATACGTATTCTCTTTTTGAAGGATCTCCATATAAAGTTGTTCTAAATTCTCTACAAAACAAGGTGGAATTACAAGAATTTATTAAACTGGTAGCAAAAAATCGTTCGAGAATAATTATTGAAATCGGAACTCATTTTGGTGGAACACTTTTTTTATTCTCTAGGTTTGGGAGCCATGATGCCCTTTTAATTAGCATAGATTTGCCCACATGGAATCTAAAAGGGGGATATGGTCGTTTAAGATCGTTTTTTTATAGATCCTTTAGATCAAAACATCAAAAGATGATTTTTGTTGCCCAAGATTCACATCACCCATCTACTTTAAAAGAAGTAAAAAATCATTTAAAAAATAAGGAAATTGACCTCCTTTTTATCGATGGTGATCATTCTTATGAAGGAGTAAAAAAAGATTTTGAGACGTATAGCCCTTTAGTTAAAAATGACGGAATGATAGCTTTTCATGATATTGTTGTTCACGATCAAGGCGAAAATTGCGAAGTTAATAAATTTTGGAATGAAATTAAAGAAAAATTCGAATATAAAGAGATTGTGGAAAATTGGTATCAAAAACATTGGGGAATTGGAGTTATAATAAATAAAAAAGGGTATAAATAATTATTATCAATAAATAATTGATTAAATATTAGCTTATATTATTCTTTATATTAAAAAACTCTTTATAAATAGAATTTTTTAATAATATCTGTAATATATTTTATTTCTTCTTCTTTTTGAAAAGAGTAAATTGGAAGACTAAGTAACTCGTCAGCGTATTGGAGTGTATTTTTATTATCATTAACATCAAGATATTGAAATGGAGTTGTTTTTTGAATTGCTATTGGATAATGTATTATAGTAGGGATTTGATTTTTCCTTAAAAATTTTTGAAGTTCGTCTCGTTTTTTGACTCTAATTGCATATATATGACAAACATTTTTATTTACGTATGATGCTGTTTTTGGTGTAATTATAGTATTAAGATTATCTAATAAGTCATTATAAATTTTTGCTATTTCGATTCTTTTTTCATTCCATTCATCTAAATACTTTAATTTCTCATTTAATATTATTGCTTGTATTGTATCAAGTCTATTGTTCCACCCTCTATAATCATAATAATATTTTTCGCGAGACCCGAAATTTTTAAGTGATTGTGCTTTATCATACAGAACTTCATCATTAGTAGTGATTATTCCTGCATCTCCACATGCACCTAAATTCTTGCCAGGATATAATGAAAATGCTGACATTTCTCCAAACACTCCAACTTTTTTATTTGAAACCATTGCTCCATGGGCTTGAGAAGAATCTTCTAAGACAATGCAATCGAATTTATTTGCTAATTCCATAATAGGTTCTATATTAGAAGGATGGCCGAAAAGATGCACTGGTATTATAACACAAGATTTCCATTTTTTCCTATTTTCTTTTAAACATTTTTCTAACAGATCTACATCCATTTGATAATAAATATCACAATCAATGAGTTTTAATTCAGAATTCAAATTACTTAAATAAGTGATTGCTAAAGCCGTAGCAATATAAGTATTTGCGGGGATTATTACTCCACAGGGAGATTCTAAATTGAATGAAGCCAAGCATATTTTTAAAGCATCTGTTCCATTCGAAACACCTATAGCATATTTAGTACCAATATAATCAGCAAAATTTTTTTCAAATTCTGCAATAGCTTTCCCACCGATAAAATCTGAATTTTGAAAAAGTAGGTTAAGCTTAGGAGTTACATCTTCTTTAATAACATCCCACTGTTTTGATATATCATTAAATTTTATCTCCATTTATTTACATCTCTAAAATTTTTATTGTTTCGATTGTCAATTTTTTTTGTTTTATCATTTCTTTTTCTGAAAAAGAAAAAAATGAATTTATTGAATTTATTAAGGGTGAGCTATACTCACTGCAAGGATAACTTAAATTACCTGAATATATCGGAAAAGTAATATTTTTTGAATCTTCATATTGCAGAAATCTTTTAAAATCATCCCAAATGATGAAGTAATTTTCAAATTCAAATACGCATTCTCTTACTTTTTTATGATAATACCAGCTAGTGTTAATCGTTGTTGTAAAATTCTCGAATTCTATTAAACCTAAAGAACTATCATCTTGTTTGGATTTTTTATTTCTTTTATAATCAGTCCATTTTACATTAACTGGTTTTTCTGAAAAAAGATATTGAATTATTGAAACATCATGAGATGCTAAATCCCAACGAGCATTTACATCAAATCTTTCTGGTCCTAAATTTAATCTATTCATCAAAATACTTCTTATTTTCCCCAATTTTCCACTTTCATAATCATTTTTAATAGTCTTGATGTGAGAATTAAATGTAAAAATCCAATCCGTAAAAAGAATTATCTCATTAGTAAAAGCGATATCATATAGAGTTTCTGCCTTCGAAGATGAAACAGTTAGAGGCTTTTCACAAAATATGTTAACCCCTTTCTCTAAAAAATATTTACAAATTTCAAAATGAGTCGATGTAGGAGTTGATATAAATATATAGTCACAATCTAGTTGTTTATAATCCTTAACATAGCTATAATTTTGATATAACTCATTTTCAACAAGAGAGAGATCACATAACACAATATCTCTCTTTCCCGGTCTTATTAAATTTTTTAGAATTATATCTCCCCAATAACCTAAACCAATTATTCCAATTTCCATCTTAATCCCCTAATTTTCTTAATATTTTTGCTGGGTTTCCAGCAACGATACAATTAGGTGGAACATCTTTTGTTACCACCGATCCAGCACCAATTATACTATTATCTCCAATCTTTACTGGTAAAATAGTGGTATTTGAACCTATCCTAACATTATCTCCAACATAGGTTTTCCGCATAATCCAGCTGTTAATATCCGGTGAATCAAATAAATCATTGGTAAACATTGTTCCATGACTTATGAAACTATTTTTACCAATTGTTACACCCTCACAAATAAAACTATGACTTTGAATTCTTGAAAAATCTCCAATATAGGCATTCTTTTGAATTTCAACAAATGGACCAATAAAACAATTATTCCCAATTTTACAATTATATAAATTAACGGGTTCAATAATGTTTACATTTTTTCCTAATTGACAATCTTTAACAACCAATTTTATTCAACAATAAGAAACATATTATTTTCTTTTGTATTTTTCAAATCTTGTTTAACTTAAAGTTTAATTAATAATCTAAACCAGATCAAAAAAGATTTAATTTGATAATAACTCATTTTAAAAAAAATTTATTATTTAAATTATATAAGTTATTTTTTATCTACTAATTTCTACTAACAATTTGAATTAATTTCTCAATAGTTCTAGTCCATGTAAAGTTCTCCAGAACGTAATTATAACCCTCGTTAGAAATTTGTTCCCTTATATCCTCATGTTCCAAATAAAATTTAATCATATCTAAACATTCTTCTGGTGTTCTAAACCAATCCAAATGAATCCCTCGTTTAAATACTCTCTCTAAATCTGAACAATATTTGCTAAGTAAAAATGTTTTAGTCCCAATTGCTTGAAATACTCGATCTGAAAAACCTGAATCTTGTCTTGGAAAATTAAGTATGATTTTTGATTTTCTATATTTATTTACTAATTTTTTTAAATATATAGGCTTATTCTCCCACCCATTTCCATAACATTCAACATTAATTTTATTGTTTCTCAAGTAATTAATATATTTTTCTCGTATGGAATTTTTAGACCCTACAAAAATAACATCCAATTCTTTATGATTGTTTTCTTTTTTTGGATTGAAAATATTTTCATCAAATCCTTCTAGAATATAATGTGAATCAGCTCCTTTTTTTTTAAATAAATTATTCATAGCTGTAGTTGAAGCACTGCTCCATGTACATAATGATGCATACTTATACGCTCTTAAACTATGAGCAATTTCTAATGGATCCATAAAATAATAAAAAGTTTTAGAAAATTTGTTAATTATGGGAATTAATTTATAATTTATTGTACCTGCTTTAGCTAAAATAACCAAATCGTAATTAGTTTTTATAACTTCAGAAAGTAATAAATTATTCATACCCTTATTTCCTAATACATAAAATTTGAATTCCTTTATTTCTTTTGGCAAGAAATACATAATATTTGATTTATAGATTAAAAAAGTCATTAATTTAATATAGAAAGAAAAATCAAATTTCCTGAATTTTAATGGAATTGATCTATAATCAAAGGTTTTAACATAATGATCTTTTTTTCTTAGTTCCTCTACTAAAGGAATATTGGATGACCAAGGTTTGTTAAAGATTCCTACAAATAAAATCTTCATTCGATCACTTTACATTATTCAGTTCTTTTATAATCCTTAATTAATTAATAAAAATAATAAATATTGAAAAATTTTTTATAAAATAATTTATTTACCAAATGATTATTTACATTTTACCTTTTTCTCCTGATTTTATAATTGTAATCGAGATACTATAAATGATAGAATGTAATATATCCCCCAAATAAGAGTAAGGAATTATAATTATTTTTAAAATTTTAAATAACTAACTAAAATCAAATTCTGCCTGCTTTGTAACAGATTTTAATTTTTATAATATTAGTTAACACATATATTTTGAATTAAAAATAAATATTTATAGATTTTAGAATAACTTTTTTAAAGCTTAAAAATCCTTTATAGATATTCTGATGAAGAAAATTATTCTTAAAAAGAATGGTTTATTTAAATTTAAAGATAAAATTTCTTTAGCACATTAAATCAATTCTTTTTTTTTAGTAACTAAATTTAGAGGATCTGAGTATTTCAGAAAACTAATATCTCGTATTTTAATACCGGCACCACCAAAAAATACTATAATTTGTCCTACAATTTATGATTTTTCAATAATTCCATATTTAAAAAATAAGAATATAATCGAACATCAGGTATATCGATTTGGGACATATGAAGCGGGAGTTATTAATGTTTTAAAATATTTTTTAGTATCGGGTGATATCTTTCTCGATATTGGAAGCAATATTGGTATAATTTCTTTAGCAGCTTCAAAATATGTTGGAGATAAAGGGCTTGTATATTCGTTCGAACCTGAGCCTACAATTTTTAATCATTTTAAAAGAAATATTAAACTTAATAAAATTAATAATATCAGAGCTTTTAATTTTGCTTTGGGCTCTAAAAAAGAAAATTTAAAAATTTATTATCATAAGGATTTTGGAAATGCAACCTTTCAAAAATTCGATATTTATAAATCAATAGAGAAAGAAACTACAATTGAGAGATTAGATGAGGTTATTAAAAGTAACAACATTACAAATGTTAAAATGGTTAAAATTGATGTGGAAGGTTGGGAATTAGAGGTTTTACGAGGTGCTAAAAATCTATTAAAGTCAAAAAATGCTCCTATAATTTGTATTGAATATTTTTCTAAAAATATTATGAAGAATGGAAAACCTTCTGATATTATTGATATTATTTTGTCTTTAAACAATTATAAAATCTATAAATTAATTAGAGGTAAATATTTCATATCCGATCTTATAGAAATTAAAGATGCCGATGATTTGCCAAAAGGAAATGATAATTTATTTTTCTTCTTACCTTCTCATATTAAAAATTTTAATAGAAATTTAAAAAAATAATAAATTTTAAGCTGAATCTTAATAAAAATTGTTTTGTTAAAATTTACTTTTATGAATAAACATAGAAAATCTATAATTTTTATTAATTTTATTAATAAGATTTAATTATATTTAATTAAACTTAATTAAAGAAAAATATGAAGTATTATGTCTAAAGAAGAGCATAAGGTTGAATATTCTACTGTTTCAATTCCTAAACCACTTGTAGAAAAAGTAAAGGAACGAATGAAGGGAACGGGTTTTTCTTCCGTTTCTAGTTATGTAACCTATGTATTAAGACAGGTATTATCTTCTATTGAAGAAGAAGATCGATCAAAACAGGCATTCACTAAGGAAGAGGAAGAAAAAGTAAAGCAACGGTTAAGAGACTTAGGGTATATTGATTGATCTTTGAATTGTATTGAAAGCAAAATTTAAAAGAGGTTTTCAGATTAAATGATTAAGCCACATGGTGGAACATTAATCAACAAAGAATTACCAAGAATCGAAAAAGAAAGAATAAAAGGAGAAATTAACGAATTTGAGAAAATAGTTGTTAGACCAGAAACTCTTAAAGTAATTAAAAATATTTCTTTTGGAGTTTTTAGTCCCTTAGAGGGATTCATGAATGAAAATGACTACCATTATGTATTAGATACTATGTACTTAGAAAGTAATTTTGCCTGGCCATTTCCAATTACTCTGGATGTCTCAGTAGATGAAATCAATAATATTAAAGCTGATGATAAAATAATTCTCACAAATAGCAATGGAACTCCTATTGCATTAATGAACATAGAAACAATTTATAATTATAAGAAGAATCAATATGCTGAAAAAACATATGGTACATTAGATAAAAATCATCCAGGAGTAATGAGTGTTTTTAATTATAAAGAAAAACTCATAGGAGGAGAAATCTTCTTAATTAACGAGCCTAAACCAACTTTTCCAGATTTAGATTTAAAAGCTGTTGAAACAAGAGTTTTATTTAAGGAAAAGGGTTGGGATAGAGTTGTAGCATTTCAAACAAGAAATCCTCCTCATTTAGGTCATGAATACGTTCAAAAAGCAGGATTAACTTATGTAGATGGTCTATTTATCAATCCTGTTATTGGAAAGAAAAAAAAAGGGGATTTTTTAGATATTGTAATTATTGAGGCATATAAATCACTTATAAAAGAGTATTATCCTAAAAACAGAGTTGTGTTAAGTACATTTGAAACGGAAATGAGATATGCTGGACCTAAAGAAGCTATTTTCCATGCTATAACAAGAAAAAATTTTGGATGTGATCATATTATTATCGGTCGAGATCATGCGGGAGTTGGTGATTATTATGGACCTTATGATGCTCATGATATCTTCGATAGATTTCCTGATTTAGGTATTGAACCAATAAAATTTAGATCCTTTTCAAAGTGTAGTAAATGTAATGCTGTTGTTAATGATAAAATTTGTCCCCATCCTCCTGAAATGCAAAACTATTTTGCAGGAAGAGAGATAAGGGCAGCTTTACAGGCAGGAAAGCCACCTAGCAACCAAGTTATGCGGCCTGAAGTTGCTGAAGTTATCCTAAGATATAAAAATCCATTCATAGAATGATTTATATTAAAAATAAATTTCAAATGCTTAATTTTGAAGATAAATCTCATGAACAAAAAGAAATTAATCATTATTGGTTTAGATTGTGCTACACCAAGAACTCTATTTGAAGAATTCATTGAGGATTGTCCTAACATAAAAAAATTGATGGAATCGGGAGTTTATGGAAAACTTAGAACTTGTGATCCTCCAATAACAATACCCGCTTGGTTAGTAATGGCAACGGGTAAGAAAGCAGGCACTTTGGGATTATATGGTTTTAGGCATAGAAAAGCGAATTCCTATGATGATTTCTGGATAGCCACATCTTACAGTATAAAAGAACCAAAAGTATGGGATATAATAGCTAAAAAAGGTTTAAAATCGTGTGTTTTGGGACTACCACCGACTTATCCACCTCAAAAAATAAATGGATGCCTAGTTACAGGATTTATTACTCCTGACAGCACTACAGCATTTACATATCCTCCAGAACTCAAGGAAGAGATCATAAAGAATATAGGAGATTATCTCTTTGATGTTAATTTTAGAGTTGATAAGAAAGAGATTTTGTTAAAAGAAATCTACGAAATGAGTAAGATTCAATTCAAAACAATAAAATATTTGATGGAAAATAAAGAATGGGACTATTTTAAATTTGTAATAATTGGATTAGACAGATTTCACCATGCATTTTGGAAATATTATGACAAAAAACACGACAAATATGAACTAGATAATCCTTTCGAATTTGAAATGAAAAAATATTATCAATATTTGGATACTAAAATAGGAGAACTTCTAGATATATTAGATGATGATACAATTATAATGATCGTGTCAGATCATGGCGCAAAAGCAATGAAAGGATTAATTTGTGTGAATATGGCACTTGAACAGTTGGGACTTTTAAAATTCAAAACAAAACCAAAACCGAGAACAAGAATTGGAGATGCGGATATCGATTGGGAAAATACTTATGCATGGGGATGGGGAGGATACTATGCACGAATATTTTTAAATTTAAAAGGAAGAGAACCAAATGGAATTATAGAAAAAGAAGATTATGAAAACTGGCGAGATGAAATCAGAGAAAAAATAAAATCTATCAAAGATCACAACGGTAATCAAATGAATACTAAGGTCTATAAACCAGAAGAATTATTTGAGATTATTCGGGGAGATGCTCCTGATTTAATGGTATATTTTGATGATTTAAATTGGAGGTCGGCAGGAACCGTTGGATATGAGTCAATGTACTTGGATGAAAATGATACAGGTCCTGACGACGCTGTTCATGATTGGTATGGTGTATATATAATTTTTGATCCAAAAAAGAAAATAGGAAAAAATTTAGGAGAAAAAAGCATTCTTGACATAGCACCTACTTCTCTCAATATTTTGGGATTAGAAATTCCTTTTGATATGGAAGGTCATATTATTAAATTTTAAATAAAAAGGTTAAAAAAATGGAACATAAAGGATTTACATTATGGTTTACTGGACTTCCATGTTCAGGTAAAAGCGTGCTTGCAAACTCAATTGCAGAGGATTTAAGGAATAGAGGAATGAAAGTAGAGCGTCTTGATGGTGATATAGTAAGAAAGAGTTTAACAAGAGATCTAGGATTTACAGAAGAAGATAGAAATATGAACATTGAAAGAGTAACATTTGTAGCTAAATTATTAACTCGAAATGGCGTTGCAGTGCTTGCTTCTTTTGTATCACCATATAATAAGATCAGAGCTTATTCACGGGAAGAAATTGGAGATTATATACTTGTGTATGCAAAGTGTTCTCTTGAAGAATGTGAAAGAAGAGACGTAAAAGGGATGTATGCAAAAGCAAGAGCAGGAGAAATAAAAGATTTCACAGGTATAGATCATCCTTTCGAGGAACCTGATATAGTTGATATCATAGTAGAAACCGATAAACAAACAGTTGAAGAAAGCAAAGAAATTGTTTTGAAAGCTTTAGATAAAATGGGATATTTAGATAACAAACATAAATAAAGAATTATTGGTAAATTGAAATAATAATGTAAAAATTAAGTAATAATTTTTTTTATTTGCTCTAAAATTTCTCTTTGATTTATATTATAAGCGTCTAATAGAGTCTCTCTTTTTCCTGATTGACCAAATGAATTATTTATTCCGATGAATCTCATAGGTTTCGGATAATTTTCAGAAATAATTCGTGCAATTATACTTCCAAACCCACAATAGATATTATGTTCTTCTATAACAACAATACCTTTAACATTATATACCTCATTCAATAGAGATTTATCATTTATCGGTTTAATACTTGGAAGATTAATTACTTTAATAGATATTTTTAACTTTTTTTCAATGGCTGGAGCAGAATTAATAGCTAAAATACTACCATATCCGGTTCCTATTAAACAAATATCAGCTCCATCCTTTAATATGTCTGGTTCTCCAATAATAAAATTATAATTGTCATTATGAATTTTAGGAAAAGAACCCCTTGGTAATCTGATGTAAAATGGTCCTTTTGTATTAAAGCTATATTCCAATATTCTTACAAGCTCAACATTATCGGAAGGAACTAAAACATTTAAATTTGGGAGAGTAGCCATTAAGCTAAGATCTTCCAATGCATTATGGGTGCTACCATCTTCTCCTACAAAACCACTATGTGTTGTTATAATTTTTAAATTTAAATTGTCATGACAAGCGAACCTTATGAATTCCCATGCTCTTCCAGTTGTAAATATAGAAAATCCACTTACTATCGGAGTTTTTCCAGAAATTGAAAACCCCAACGCAGTTCCTACCATATTTTGCTCTGCAATTCCCATATTAAAGAATCGATTTGGAAATGTTTTAGCAAATTTAAATGTTTTTGTAGATAATGATAAATCAGCATCTAAAACTACAATATTCTTATTTTTATGACCTTTTTCAACTAAGAAATCTCCAAAAGTATCTCTGAGAGAAGGTTCTGACATTGAGCTAATTACCTCTTTTTAATTTCAATTTTATATCTTCAATTTCTCTAAGAGCTATATTGTATTCCTCTTCATTTGGTGCTCGTCCATGATATTCTTTAGTATGTTGCATAAATGAAACATCAGCTCCTTTGATTAGAAAAGAAATAATTACCTTAGGCTTACCAATTATAGATTTAGTTCTTTCAAATCCTTGAAGTGTTTCTTTCAGATTTGATCCATCTACTTCAATAACTTCCCAACCAAAAGCTCTCCATTTATCTACTAATGGTTCTAAAGCCATAATCTGTTCTGTTGAGCCATCTATTTGAATACCATTACGATCTACAATTGCAACTAAGTTATCTAATTTATAATGACTAGCGGACATAGCGGCTTCCCAAATAGCCCCTTCATTTAACTCTCCATCTCCTAATAAAACATAAATAATTTTATCTTTGTTATCTAATTTAGCACTTAAAGCGCATCCAACTCCAATTGATAATCCCATTCCTAGTGATCCTGTGGATATTTCTATACCAATTTCTTGATTTTTAACAGGATGTCCCTGTAATATGGAACCATATTTTCTTAATGTAAATAGATCATCTCTTTTTATAAAACCAAATTTTGATAAAACAGCATATAATGCTGGCGCTGCATGTCCTTTACTCAATATAAAAATATCTCTCTCTTCCCAAGTAGGATCTCTGTAATTTATTTTCATTATATTATTATAAAGAAGATATATAATATTAGCACATGATAATGAGCCTCCAGGATGTCCTGATTGGGCTTTATATATCATCCTTAAAATGTCCTTTTTGATATCCAGAATATCACTTAAAATTCTTTGTTCTTCAAGTTTAGATAATTCCATTCTAATATTTATAAAAGTGAATTACGTTTTATGAATTATATTTAATATAAAATCCAGCAATTTTTTTACTCCATAAAATTCTACAGGGGGGAGTGATGCTGTAAGAGCAGCAGCAAAAAGTGATATTTTTACTCCATCATTTACTGATAATCCAGAAGCAAATGATAATCCTAACACAGCCATAATAACACTTCCAACGGCTACATAACTTCTAACCGGTTGTTGTAGAATAGGATTAAATTTTTCTACTTTCTCATCCTCTCTTGAAAATAAATAAGATTCTAATTCCAGGTAATTTAACAGAATATTTTTACATTTGGAAGAATTTAAAATCCTTTTTCCGGCAATTGTAATGCTTGTTTCATTACAACAATCGATTGAAAAGGTATCTAAAGCTTTCTGAAGATTTATCTTTATTAAATCTACATTTTCATAAAGATAATAATTGAATTTTGTAGGACGTACAATTATAGGAACATTTTTATAGTTTTCTTTTAAATCTCGCAATAAATTTTGAATAAATAAATCCTTAAATATTCCTTTTAAACCATAATCCAAAATTAGTATAGCGCCTATATCTTGAGACTTATTATTTATTAGATCTTTAAACTTTTCTATTATAGATTGAGATATATCACCATTGTAATCGGTTTCTAAACGTAAAAGATGTTGATTCATTGCTTTTATTCGAGTAATTTGAGGTGTTCTTAAATTTTCATCCACCAGAATACCATTAGAGTTAATATTCAACTCTTTTATCTTTTTTAAATAAAAATCGCCCTCAAAATCATTACCAACAATAGTGTATATTTCGGGAATTCCTCCCAAAGATTGAATAAATTGAATTACTAATCCAGCTGCCCCAATATAAACACTACTTTTTTCAATTTTTACATTAGGGACAGGAGCATCAGGAGAGATTTTGTCAGTATATCCAAAAATATACTTATCTATTAAAGCATCTCCAATAATTAGTACTTTCTTACCATTCCATTTGGAAATTTCATCAACAAGAGCCATTATACAGATTTATTTTTTTAATTCTCCTTGTAATTTTTCCCAATCTTTAAGAAATGCTTCTAATCCTTGATCAGTGTTTGGATGTTTAAACATTTTTTCAAGAACACTAAAAGGGATCGTAGCGATATGTGCACCCATTTTTGCGGATTCAATAACGTGTCGGGTATTTCTAATAGAAGCAACGATTAATTCGGATTTAAAATCATAAGCGTTAAGAATTTCCATTGATTCCCAAAGCATATCAATTTCATTTTGACCATTATCCATCAATCTTCCTATGAAAGGACTTATATATGAAGCTCCAGCTTTTGCTGCAATTAAAACTTGATTTTGTGAAAATACAAGAGTAACATTTGTTTTAATCCCTTCAGGTTCGAGTATTTTGACTGCTTTAATCCCATCCTTTGTAAAAGGAATCTTTACAACAATATTTGGGGCGATTTTAGATAATTCACGAGCTTCATTAACCATTTCTTCAGTGGTTAGTCCTATAACTTCTCCACTAACAGGTCCATTAACAAGTTCACAGATTTTTCTTAATTGTTCAACAGGTTCAGCTCCTTCTTTGGCTAAAAGAGTAGGATTTGTAGTTACTCCGTCAATTATGCCTAATTCTTGCATTTCTTTTATTTGATCTAAATTAGCAGTATCAATAAAAAATTTCATAATATCTCACGAGTATATTTAAGTGATTATAATAATTATTTGTTTTATATATTTATAGCAAATTCTCTTAAATTTTTAAATATCATGTCCGGTGTTATAATACCTATCTTTTTTTGTTCCTCGTTTCCATATCCCGTTAAGACCAAAACTGTTTTGCACCTCGCTACTATACCTGTTTGAATATCATTCAATGTATCTCCAACCATGTAGGATTTAGTTAAATCAATATTATGTTTAAACTGCGCTTTTAAAATCATTCCTGGATTTGGCTTCCTACAATCACATGAACCAGTGAATTTGGGATGGTGAGGACAATAATAAATATCATCTAACTGTATATTATTTTTCTTTAATATATAATTCATTTTATCATGGATTGCTGTTAGAGTCTCTTCTGTAAAAAAACCTCTAGCTATACCCGCTTGATTGGTAATAATAATTAACAAGAATTTTTTTTGTTTAAGAATTTTTAAAGCTTCAATTGAACCTTCAATAAATTCAAAATTTTCCGGATCTGAAAGATAACTAACTTCTTTATTTATCACACCGTCTCGATCTAAGAAAATTGCCTTGTTTTGGTTAGTCATTAGAATCAGATTCTTTAAATAGTTTAATAATTTTGTTGGGATTTTTAGCATGCAAAATAGTGCTGGAGCTAGATAAAATATCTGTTTTTTTCAATAATTTTGCATTTGTTAGATTAATCCCACCATCAACATCAATAAGAAAGTTATAATTCTTTTTATACTCAGCCAACTGATTTACTTTATTTACTGTCTCTGGAATAAATTTTTGTCCTGACCAACCAGGATTAACACTCATTATTAAGACAAGATCGATTTTTTCTAGATATGATATAATCTCAGAAATATGAGTCTCTGGATTTATAGCAAAGCCAACCTTTTTATTTTCATTTCTAATTTCTTTGATTATATTGGCTTTATCGTTATTTGTTTCAAAGTGAAATAAAAATATATCAATAAATTTAATAATCTTTTTAATGTAATCAAAGGGATTTATAACCATTAAATGGGCAATTATAGGAGTTTTATAAATTTTTTTTAAAGCCTTAAAGACATTTAGATTATTATTTGTATTATTTACAAATTTACCATCCATAACATCCACATGGATGTAATCGTAACTTTCTAATCCTTTTAAAATATCCGTTGTGAAGTTTTCTGTTGCATGTATAGAAACTGCGACTTTTTTCATGAAATACCAGTTACCCAAAAAGTTCCTTCTCTACTAAATAACAAATAATATGTCCAACGGTTATGTGTCCTTCTTGAATTCGCGGTGTATCGGTTGATGGTATTTTTAAACAAATATCTGTAATCTCCTCAACTTTACTTTTTTTTTGACCTGTAAAACCCACAGTTATAGCACCCTTTTCTTTAGCTTTTATCAAGCCTTTTATTACATTTGGAGAATCTCCAGATGTACTAATTCCAATCGCAATATCTCCTTCATCTACGAATGATGACACTTGTCTTTCAAACACCAAATCATAGCCGAAATCATTAGCTATTGCTGTGAGCACTGATGTATTTGTATGAAAAGCAAGAGAAGGAAGTGATTCTCTATCTTTATAAAATTTTCCAACAAATTCAGCAGCTATGTGTTGTGCATCTGCTGCACTTCCTCCATTACCAAATAGAACAACTTTTTTTTTATTTCTGTAAGCATTTATTATTTTCTCCGAGATTTTTGCAATAATTGGAGTTAAATTTTTTATCGCTTCTTTAACTTTAATACTCTCATTCAAAATTACAATTATTTCATTTTCCATATTAATATCCTTTTCTTTAAATTATATTAATTCTATTTAACTTCCCACACTTCAAGTCCTTTTGGGTTAAAATGAAAATTAACAATTTGTCCACCAATTTTTTCCAATTCTTGAATTACTACATGTTTCTTACTGGAATCTGAAAAAAGTAATAAATGCCCTCCACCGCCAGCGCCAAGTAATTTTCCACCAAGAACCCCAAACTTCCTTGAGGTTAAATAAAAATTCTCTATCTTTTTATTTGAGATTTTAGTACTTAAACTCTTTTTTGCTACCCATCCTTTATGTAAGAGATTCCCAAATTCATTTAATCTGCTTAAATTGTTAGATTCCACAATATTTCTCATAGAATGGGCTACATCTTTTAAATCTTGCATTGCTTCCATATAGGATTTCTTTTCAATTTCATACCCCTTTAATACCTCATCTTGGATATCAGACGAAAAATGAGAACCTCCTATATAACATAATATTAAACAAAACTGGAGTTCATTTATCATTTCCACACTGGTATTTATAGGAAGCACTTTAACAACATCAGTAAATTCAATAAAATTAAAACCTCCATAAGTAGCAGCATATTGATCTTGATATCCCCCTTTCTGTTTTAATTCGATTCGCTCAATATCGTAAGCTTTTTGGGCAATTTCATGTTTTGAAAACCCTAAATTATAATATCTATTTAAGGCGCCAATTAAGGCAACAGATAAGGATGATGAGCCTCCCATTCCAGAACCCGCAGGAAGTTCTGAGTAAATAAATATATCCAATCCATCCTTTACATTTAGAACATTAAAAATTCCTTTAACTAATTCAAAATCAGTTGAATAATCTTTATCTCCAATATTAAAAAGGTATTCTTTATTAGGATTAATGGAATTAATTCTGATCTTTTTATCGTTCCTTGGTTTTAGAGTTAGATAGACATGTCGATCAATCGTAGTACTAATTACACAACCTCCATGATCGATGCAATATGGAGCCATGTCTGTTCCTCCTCCACCAAAGCTTACTCGAAACGGTGCTTTTGAACGAATAATCATAATAATTCATCTAAATAATAATATCCTTCATTATCAAATTACTTCATGTAAAATCATTAAAAAATTTGATTGTTGTAAAATTGTAGGACCTTTTTGTTTTAAATAGACCTTTTCATTAAGTTTTATAATTAATCTATGAAAAATATCAATTGAGTCGATTTATAATATTCTTTAATTTAAATAAATACTTATGAACTATTAAAATATTCAAATTGAGGCTTATTGACCTCTTATGTCAAAAAAGATATTAATTACTGGCGGGGCAGGATTTATTGGTTCACATTTAGCTGATAAATTAATCAAGCAAAAGGATTATGATGTAACCATTCTTGATATTTTAGATGAACAAGTTCATGGAAAGTTAGGTAAACTCCCAGAATATTTAAATAAAAGAGCAAAATTTATTAGAGGTTCTGTCACAGATTATAAGAAATTGGAGGATTTAGTAAAACAAAATGAGATTATCTTTCATTTGGCTGCTAAAGTTGGTGTAGGACAATCAATGTATCAAATAGAAAAATATGTTAACAATAATATACTTGGATTAGCAAACTTACTTGATATTTTGGTTAATAGTGAACATAATATAGAAAAAATTGTAATTGCATCATCAAATACCGTATATGGAGAAGGTAAATCTCAATGTAATAAGTGTGGGGTGATTATTCCAAAGTTGAGATCACTTAAACAATTAAAACTTAAAGATTGGGAGCTTAACTGCCCTAAATGTGGATCTAAGGTTAAACCTCTCTTAACTGATGAAAACTCACTATTAAATCCAAGTTCAATATATGCCTTTTCAAAACAGGCACAAGAAAAAATGGGTTTATTAATTGGTAATACATATGGAATTAATACAACAATATTAAGATTTTTTCTAGTTTATGGTACGAGACAGGCTCTATTAAATCCTTATACTGGAGTTTGTGCAATTTTTGGTATTAGAGCACTTTACGGAAAACCTCCAATTATTTTTGAGGATGGTGAACAATCACGAGATTTTATACATGTAAGTGATGTATGTCAAGCTTTAGTTCTTGCTATGGAAAAAATGCTTGCTAATGGTGAGATTTTCAACGTTGGTACTGGAATTCCAATAACTATAAAGGAAGTAGCAGAAACTATTACTCAAAAAATAAATCCAAAATTAAAGCCTATCTATAATCAACAATTTAGAATTGGTGATATAAGACATTGTGTAGCAGATATTTCAAAAATAAAAAATAAACTAAAATTTTCACCAACATTAGTTTTTAAGGAAGGTATAGATGATTTAATAAATTGGATCAAAACTCAAAAAGAAATTGTTGGGAAACTTTCTCAGAAAGCAATGCAAGAATTAATAGAAAAAGGATTATTAAAATAAATCAATTTAATATAAATTAATTTGAGTTTAATATGAAAACAATACTTATTACGGGAGTTAATGGTTTCTTAGGATCACATTTAACTGATTTTTGTATCAAGCAAAGTAAAAAAGTATATGGTATAGATCTTCCAAATCGTCCTTTACAAAATTTATATCACTATACTAATGGACAACTTATTTTCTCTTCAGAAGAGAAACAAAAAGCTTTTAATGCTTCTATTCAGATACCAACTACAAATGAAAATTTTATATTTTTAGAATGTGACTTGAATAATACCAGTTTATTGGAAAAAATAATAGTAAAAGTTAAGCCAAAATACATTTTTCATTTTGGAGCACAACCACTTGTTATACCTTCTTGGGAAGACCCTGTTGCTACAATTAAAATAAATGTTATAGGAACTATTAATATTTTTGAAACAATTAAAAAGCATAAATTGAAAACGAGAGTTATTGTAGCTTGTACAAGCGCTGAATATGGAACAACAACATCGTCAATCAATAGACCATTA
>JABXKB010000202.1 GCA_013375485.1 Promethearchaeota archaeon
GGGAGCAGTCCTTACAGAAACAACATTTAATTTAAAGGGGATAGGTAAATTATTAATAGATTCAATTCGACAAGCAGATTATTGGGTACTAAATGCGTTAGTATTTATTGTTACAATTATATTTGTATCGATAAATCTTATAATTGATGTAATCTATGCAATGTTAGACCCTAGAATAAGGTATTAATAAAGATTTATAATTGGCTAACGTTAAGAGAGGAATTACCTTGAAACAGGAATATGAACTTGAATTAGAAGTTACATTTGATACCAGAGAAAGTCAACTTAACAATATTCTCTCGTGGATTACAAAAAATCTTAAATTTCTTCTTATACCAGGTTCACGCTTGGAAGAATTATCAAGAAAAGAATCCGAATATGAGGTGAATAGAAGCAAAAGAAAATTAATTAGACGATTTAAATCCACATTAACTATTCTAGGAATCATAATTATATTAATTACTCTTAGTTTTACAGTTTTTCCATCTTGGATTTCTCCTTATACATATGAAGAAGCAAATGGAATACTTTCAGGAAATTGGGGGACTCCTAGTCCTGATCATCCATTAGGACAGGGTAAATTTGGACGTGATATTCTAGCGAGAATGATATATGGTGCAAGATCATCGATAACAATTGCGTTACCTGCTCTCTTTTTTAATGTTCTTGGAGGTATAATTTTAGGAGTAATAGCAGCATATTATGGAGGGTGGATTGATGCCGTTATAATGAGAATTACTGATATCTTTCTTGCTTTCCCAGGTTTAGTTCTTGCAGCTGTTTTTATTGCAATATTAGGTCCTAGACTACAAAATATAATGTTAGCTTATGGAATTTTAGGAATTCCCTATTATTCGCGTTTAATTAGGGGAAATGTGCTACAAGCTCGTAGTCTCCCCTACGTAGAAGCAGCAAGAGTATCAGGAGCGGGAAATTGGAGAATTATGTTTCGACATATTCTTCCCAATTGCATTCAACCAATTATAATTTCTTTTACATTTGACATCGGCGGGGTAATTTTAAGCTTAGCTGGGCTAGCCTTTTTAGGTTTTGGTGATCCTTCATTAATAGAATGGGGAAATGATCTTTCACAAGCTAGACTTTTTATAAACACAGCACCATGGGCTTCTTTTTGGCCTGGTTTTATGATATTAATTACAGTTTTGGGTTTTATGTTACTTGGAGATGGTTTGAGAGATGCTTTGGACCCAAGATTGAAAAATTTATAATTATATTTAATTTATATTCAGTATATTAAAAAAAAAAGTAAAAAAAAATGACACAAAAAGAAGAAACTTATGACTATATGAAGGAAAAAAGTTTACCTGATACAAATTCAGTTTCTGGTAAAAGAAAACCTCTTCTACAAGTCAGAAATATAAAAACGTATTTTTATACCGAAGAAGGAATTGTCAAAGCAGTAGACGGTGTTTCTTTTGATATGTATGGGGATGAAACACTGGGACTTGTTGGTGAAACAGGTTGCGGAAAATCTGTAACAGCTCTCTCAATTTTACAACTTGTCAGGGCTCCAGGAAAGATTATTGAAGGTAATGTAATATTTAAAGGTGAAAGTCTTCTAGATTTATCCCAAAGGGAAGTCAGAAAGTTCCGCGGAAATGAGATAACTATGATCTTTCAAGATCCATTAAATTCACTTAATCCTGTTATGTCAGCTGGTAAACAGATATCAGAAGTCTTTTTTTTACACCAAAATGAAGAATTGAAGCAAACTCTCGATAAAAGGCGATTGGAAAGGAAAAGGAAGCTAGAAGAAATAAAAGAAATTAAAAATAGATTAAGCGACAAGGAACAAGAGGTAGTAAAAGAGGTAAAAAAAGAACTTGTGAAAAGACTTAATGAATTGAAAAAAGATACAGCACATATTCCAAATATTAATGATATAGCATTAGAAAAATCAGCAAAAATAATTAAGGAAGTAGGTATTGCGGATGCTGAAGACATTTTAAAAAGGTATCCTCATGAATTAAGTGGAGGGATGAGGCAGAGAGTAATGATAGCTATGGCACTTTCATGTAATCCAGCAATGTTAATTGCTGATGAACCAACAACCGCTTTAGATGTAACAATTCAAGCTCAAATTCTTGATTTAATGAAAGATCTAAAAACGAGATTCAATACTTCAATCCTTTTAATCACACATGATTTAGGAATTATTGCTGATTTATGTGATAGAGTCGCTGTTATGTACAGCGGAAATATTGTTGAATACGCAACAGCTATTGATTTATTTAAAAACCCGCGTCACCCTTATACAAAAGGACTAATTGCTGCTATTCCTAGTATTGAAAAAAGAGATCAAAAATTGAGAACAATTAGAGGAATGGTTCCAAATTTAATATATCCTCCCTCTGGATGTAGATTTCATCCTAGATGTGATTATAGGTTAGAGATTTGTGATAAAATTAAGCCTGAATTAACAGAAATAGGTGAAAGATATTTTGTTGCATGTCATCTTTTTGATCCAAAATATAAAGATTCGCCTAAATATGAAGAATCTAAAAACGACGGGATTGAATCTAAAAAAATTTAATTATTTAAAAAAACAATGGAGGAAAAATATGACAATTGAAAAAGAAGAAATAATGAATGTAAAATCAACAAATAATATATCCTCTGAAAGTAAAGATGAAGTTGTTTTAACAATTAAAAATCTTAAAACATATTATCCTATTGTTGGTGGACTATTTAAACGTAAAATTGGAGTAGTTAAAGCTGTAGATGGAGTATCTTTTGAGCTTTATAAGAGAAAGACTTTAGGATTAGTTGGAGAAAGTGGATGTGGTAAAACCACAATTGGTAATACAATATTAAACCTCGTTCCTAATACTGATGGTGAAATTTATTACAAAGATAGTCGAATTGATCCTAGAAGAATTCAGGGATTATGGGAACAACTTGTCAAAAGGGGTAAAAGGGTATATCTTGGTGGAATAGAGAATATTTATAAGGAACGATCAAAGGATATTGAAAATTTCATAGCTAAAATGCCTTCAATGATTAGAAAACTGTTCGAAAGAGTAAAACGTAAAGGAAAAGAAATTTATGATGATTTATCCGTCGGTAGATATTTCAGAAAAAAGATACAAATGGTTTTTCAAGATCCAGACTCTGCTTTAAATCCTCGTTGGAAAATAGTAAATATTATTGGAGAACCTCTTAGAATTCTAGAAGGGATGTCAAAAAGAACAAAAATTAGAGCACGCGTTCTTGAACTCTTAAAAACAGTTTCTATGAAAGCTGAACATTTAGATAGGTTTCCTCATGAATTTTCAGGAGGTCAAAAGCAAAGAATAGTGATAGCTAGAGCTTTAGCATGTAATCCAGAAATCATAATCCTAGATGAACCAACATCGGCGCTCGATGTATCTGTTCAAGCCCAAATTTTGAATTTATTAAAAGAGTTACAGAAAAATTTTGGTTTGTCTTATCTTTTCATAACCCACGATTTAAGTGTTGTGCAACACATTGCTGATGATATCCAAGTTATGTACTTAGGAAAATTCGTTGAGGGTGGTTCTATTGATGAGGTATTCTATAATCCAACGCATCCATATTCTAGAGCTTTACTATCAGCTCGTCCAACATTTGATCCAGGTTCAAAACAAAACAGAATTATCTTAGAAGGAGATGTCCCTAGTCCTGTAAATCCACCATCTGGCTGTCCTTTTCATCCCCGTTGCCAAGAAAGAGGTGAGCGTGTTGGATGTGGCGTTGATAATCCCAAGAGAATTCCACTAGGAGGAACACATTATATGATGTGTTTACCTTTTAAAGAAGAAAGAAAATCATATAAAGGAATGGATTATATTTCAGATTAATTATTCATAAAAAATTTATAAAATTTTTTTAAAATTTTCTTTTTTATTCCCTTTTTTTAAACAGTTTATTACAACTCAAAATAGCAAAAATATTTAATTTCAGAAATAAAATTAAATGATTATGATTTTTTTTTAATATCATGCCACAAAAAAGCTCTCAGATATTTGTAATCAAAACGTCTCCTAACACTGTCTTAGAAGATTATAAAAAATTAATGCATTTAGCGAATTATAAAAATTTTTTCCACACTTATGAAAAAATTATTATTAAATTAAATCTTAGCTGGTCAAAGTTTTTTCCAGCTTGTTCTAGCCCACCATGGCATGTAGAGGGTGTATTAAAAACCATGATTGAAGACAACTTCAGTTCTATGAAATTATTTCCAGCGGAAAACAAGACAGTGGTTACAAATATCGAAAAAGGATTAAAAGGGAATAAATGGGGACCAATTTTCAAGAAATATAGAGTAAGGTTCATACCTTTAACACGTATCCCCTTTGTTCCTTATGAATCTTTAAGACCAAAATTTATTACTCTTAAAAATAAAAAGTTGCATGTTTTAGATTCAAAAATTTTTCCAGATGGTTTTTCTATTCCAAAATTTTACGTTGGGAAACCAATAATCCATTTACCAACGATTAAAACTCATGGGCATACTGGAGCCATTGGAGGTTCGTTGAAAAAGACTACTGGAGAAATGAAACATGGAGGCATAACTTGTGCCATGAAAAATGCTTTTGGAGGGCTATTAACTAAAAGAAGACATTTTTCACATCAATATATGTCTGAAGTATTGGTAGATTTATTAATTATCCAAAAACAAATTCATCCAAGTATATTAGCAATTGTAGATGGCACTGTGTGCGGTGATGGTGCAGGACCAAGAACAATGATACCTCGTATTAAAAATTATATTCTTGCAGGGTATGATCAAGTCGCAGTTGATACTGTTGTTGCTAAAATGATGGGATTTGAACCTTTAGAGTTACCTGCAATAAGAATGGCTCATGAAGAAGGTTTGGGATGTGGAGATTTCAATCAAATTGAAATAATTGGAGAAGATGTATCTCAAATAAATTGGAATTTTAAGGTTAAACGGAGTGTAGTTATTTGGGGAGATCAAATGGTTCGTAAAGGGTCTTTACAATTTCTCTATCCTCTATTTAAAAGCAAACTCTTCTTTTTGGGTCCTATTTACGCTTCTATGATATATCATGATATGTTTTGGTATCCTACTATTGGGAAACGAAGAATTAGGGAATTCAGTCAAACAAAATGGGGTAAAATATTCTCTAATTACCCTAAAAAATAAACCCACTTACTTTTACATTTTAAATAGTTATAAAAAATAAGAAGCATTATTTTACAGTCTCACCAGTCATTTTATTTTGATTGAAACTTAAATTATATTTCTTCATATTCTAATATTATTATTATATTTTTTATGCAATTTTTTTTCAATTTTCATCGCAAACCCTAGGCTTAATTTTCCAATCTGTACTTTTATTGATGCTTTTCCTTCCCACCTTTTATATATTGCCCTCATCGAGATTCCTATAAATATAAATGCTCCTGTAATGAAAAACCAAATTGTAAAAACATTCAACTGTTGGAAAAACAAGAAATATAACAAATTATGAGATAGATAAATAGTTAGAGAGTAGTAGGAATAATAAAATAAAAATTTGTAACTTCTAATTGGTTTAATTATCTCAAATACTTCAAAAAATAAAAATATCGAAATTAGTACCATATCAATTCCAAAAGAATAAATTATCCATGAAAAAGTCCTTCTCATTAAGAATTTAGGAAAATTAAACAAAACATTAGAGATAATTAAGAAGATACCTATCACTATTAATGGAACTAAACATTCACGCCCAAATGATTTTATCTTTTTTTTTTCATTTTGATTCATAATAATGTATTAAAAAGAGTATCTCCAACTACTGTCCCAAATAAGAAAAAAGGGAAGAAGATTAATATTGGATCTTGGTGAATATCATGATATAAGATGTGAAATAATAATCCGAATAAATTCGAATCACTTTCATAATGTAATAATATTGATAAAATTATTTGATTTAATATTAAAACAAATAATCCAAAAAGAATTCTAAAAATCCTTGAGGTCTTTAAAAGAGGCCATGTTATAAAAAGAGATATTGCTGCTGTTAATAATACAAACCAAGTCCAAATCCAGATTAAATCGTTTAGACTCAATGAAATTGATATATTATACACTATAGCAATGAAAAAGATAAAAAAAGCTCGAAGGAGGTACGAATTTCTTATCATACGTGGGTCATAATCTTCTGTTGTGTTAGCTTTAATATTTTTATTTCTGTATGATAGTGTGATACTTATCCCAGAAATAAATAAAAAGCCAGATGCTCCAATTGGATCTAATATCATTGATGTAATGCTTTTTACCCAAGAATATTCACTTTTCAACCACCAATCAAATAGATGTCCTAAAATCATCCAAGTCATACATAATCCGTGAAATATATCAATACTTTTAAGCCTTTTTGGTTCCATTTTCGATCTTTTTCCTACTTTTATTAAAAATTTTCATTTTTATATTCTAAAAAGGTCAAAATTCCCATTCTTTTTTTTCTAATAAGAGTTATGGTTGTTCTACCTATTTAAATTTTTAAAGAAGCTCTTGTCTCAAATTTTATATATTAAATCTTAATAATATACCATTAAGCACAATCTTGCTGTGATAAAGAACCAAATATTGTACCAACTTAATAATTCATAAAACTGGTAAAGATTTAAATTTTGTAAGAGAAAAAGAATCTTTTAAAAAAAATATACTATAAATAATAGCTTACTACAGTTCCATTAAACAAAAAAGCATTTAGATCTTTTTATTCATAATTCTTCTCGTCACTCCTAAAGTTAATCTTCCAATCTGGATCTTTAAAGAAAAATGTGAACCCCATTTATTATAGGATAACCTCAAAAAAAGTCCGTATATTACAACTGTTATTAGAATAAAGATCCAAAGATTATACCAATGCAAACTTTGATAAAAAAAGAAATAATTAATATTTTGTAATAGAAAAACCGTAAGAGAATAGTAAGAATAATAATATAAAAACCTATAGCTCTTTTTTGACTCAAGTAAACCATATACATCAATAGTTATGAATATAGAAATTAAAATTAACTCTATCCCTAAAGAATACATTAACCACCATAAATTTGATTTTATTGATAGAATTTTTTCTGTAAATAAAAATGGTAATAAAAAATAAAAACCAATCACAATTAGAATAGTTCCTATTAAAAATGAGGGGAATAATAGCTTTTTTTTTAGTACTACCCTCTTTTCCAATTCATTATCAATAAGAGAGAAATCATAGATTATATCACCTATGACTGTTCCTATTAGAAAGAACGTGAAAAATGATAAAATGATATTTTGATCTATACTATTATATAAGATATGAAATAAAACACCAAAGAGATTTAACTCACCTTCAAATGGAGCTAATAGGATTAAGATCATTTGATTAGCTATCCAAATCAACACTCCAATCAATATTCTAAATGTTTTTGATGTTTTTAATAGTGGCCATGACATTAAAAGACATACTCCTATGGTTAACAATATGAACCATGTCCAAATTTGAGAGAAATTCATGAACATTATCGCAACAAATATATTATAGATTAAACCAAGAATTACAATAAAACCTGCTCTAATTAAATATTCATATTTTATCTGAGAAAAACTATAATTCTCAACTTTTTCTAGTTTTACAAGTCTATTTCTATAGGATATCATAGTACTTATCCCGGATATAAAGGTAAATCCAACAGCTCCTAATGTCGAAAAAAGGGATACATATCCAATTAAGATCCAATTCTCTTCAGGAACAGGCCACCATGTAATCATATGGCCCACCATCATATATAACATCGCTAACCCCCGAAAAATGTCGATGCTTTTCAGTCTCTTCATTAATATTTCAACTGGTTATATTTTTGGTTAATTAATATATAAAAAAATCAAGTAAAAATAATAAATTAGCATAATCTTCTTAATATCTAATATTTTCATGAAGAAATTCTGAAGATTCACTTAAAGACATTTCATTATTTAAGATTTTATTTATTACCTCTTGTAAATTAATTATGGGATTATTGAATTCTCCAAGCTTTTTATTTTTATCTCCAATATAATTCGAATTATGCAAATTACTCTGCTTAAAAATTCTCAAATAATTTGATTGGTTTACTTCAATACCCTTCCTTAGAGATAATATTAACGCGGAGAGCTCATGTTTAGTCTTCACTCTTTTTTTTTTATCTATGATTTTTGTCTTTGATGATTTGGATTCGTTGATTAAGTAAAATTTCATTTTTTTTCTATAATTAAATAAATCAAAAATATTCTTTAAAAGCTCAAATGTTAGTGGTAAAACACCTCTTCCAAATTTAAATTTTACTATCATTAAATTTGGATTATCTTCTTGGAAATAATTTATAATATCTTTAATGAATTCTATGAAATCTTTTTTATCATAGAAAGTATGAGAGATTAAAAAAAAATCATCTAAAAATATAACAACTCCAATTTGTTTTGTTCCTGGATCTATAGAAAACAATAATTCCGAATAATACTCTTCATATCCAACTCTGTAAGCAGCTAATACTTTAAAGATGTAATAGTCAAAATTATACTCTTTAGAATAAGGGAGAATCATTAATTTTTCCGAGGAATTTTTAAATTTAGGAGCTTCTTTTGATGTGGTTAATATTAATGAGGGAACGATAGGATTTTTAATTCTTAGATTTAAAATTTCAAACCTAATATTTAATCGATTTAGTTCCTTGTTTAATCTATAAAAAAAATTTAAATTCTCAGTACTAATATATAAAATTTTATTTCTCAAATTATAATTATAAATATTAGATAAA
>JABXKB010000203.1 GCA_013375485.1 Promethearchaeota archaeon
TAAACGCCGGGAGTAACTATAACTCTCTTAAGGTAGCCAAATGCCTTGTCTGGTAAGTTCAGACGTGCATGAATGGTCCAACGTTCTCCCTATTGTCCCAGCCTTCTGACGATTGAAATTACACTCCGGCGAACGGTCCGGAGAAGCCCAGTGGGACGAGAAGACCCCGTGGAGTTTTACTGCAGCTTGTTGTTGTGGTTCTGAATTGGATACAGAGTGTAGTCGGGAGCGTCGATGCCGCGATCTCGGTCACGGCGGAGCAACATTGGAACACCGGCTTTCCCCTTTGGTATCACTAACGATGCAAAAAGCATCGGACACCCGCAGGTGGGCAGTTTGGCTGGGGCGGCTCACTCTAGAAACAATATCTAGAGTAACCAATGATCAGCTCAAGCGGGTCAGGAATCCGCCGTAGAGTTTAAGAGCAAAAGCTGGTCTGACTGGATTCTGATCACCAAGGAATCCTGAGGCTAACGCCTGGTCTAGCGATCCTCAACATTTCTCGTGTGGATGGTTGAGGTGATAGAAAAATTACCCCGGGGGTAACAGAGTTGTCACGAGTAAGAGTCCCTATCGACCTCGTGGCTTGCTTCCTCGATGTCGGCTCTTCCTATCCTGGAGGCGCACATAAGTGTTTCCGCAGCGGAACACTGCGCAAAACCTCCAAGGGTGGGGCTGTACGCCCATTAAAAGGGAACGTGAGCTGGGTTTAGACCGTCGTGAGACAGGTCGGATTCTATCTACTGGGTTTGTAGGTTGACTGAGGGTAAGGGAAAATCAGTACGAGAGGAACATTTTGCCGGCGCCTCTAGTGTACCGGTTATCTGACAAGGTATTGCCGGGCAGCCACGCGCCAACGGATAAGTGCTGAAAGCATCTAAGCACGAAGTCGGACCCGAAAATAGTCAGCCAATCTCGTGTAAAGAGTGTTGCGAGGTGTGTTGTATATTTAAGTTAGTGTGATTGGTAAGGTTCTCCTGTGAAAACCGGAAGCCAATCGGAGTGTAAGCATTATAATTTGAATGTGTGGGATGCTGAGTAACGAGATCAGGGCGCGGTGACGCGAACTGAGTATGCGAGACGAGTGCACCCGTAAAAGACGGGGTTAGTGAGGTGGGGGTGTACGCAGGGAGCTTTCGGGCGACCTGTTTAGCCCGCCACTCTCAATAGCACGAGTGTGTGGTGTTGAAAGAGGAATCACAAGGTTCAGGCTTAGGGCATGAGGGTGTTAGAGTGTTCGGAGCGGTGAAGTTTGGACAGTTTGAGATGGTAAGAAGGGATGGAGTATGTTCTTGAGTATTTTTTTTATTTTTTCTTTCTTTTATTTTTATTTATAAGAAAATCAGCTGAGAGATATACATTTTATACTAAAAAGATTTACTTTTTTTTTGAAAGTAAACCGTTTTATTTATATATTTCAATTTGAATAATTAATTGGGTAATATGAATTCTAGCCAAGATGAACTTTTTAAAGAAATTTTTGAAAAAAAGAATCAAATTAATTCTGATACTTTTACTATTACACGCTTTCTTTTACTTGCTTTAAATTCATATTTTATTGATGGTCTTCAATTTCGGGAGTTAAAATCAGCATTAAAAATATCAGATGGAAACTTAGCATCAAATATTAATTATTTAATAAGAATGGGTTATATTAACAAGAACGATATGGAATTTGATAATAAAAAGTTGCATTATTATACTATTACAGATAAAGGAAAGCAAGAATTAACAAAAATTTTAGATTGGACGGATTTAATAAAGAAACTTTTGGAGGAGATTAATGATGAGTAAAGATTTAAAGAAATTTGTCTCAGCTTTGAGATATTGGAACATGTATTTGAATAGGCCAGATAGAAATTATAATTCTCGTTTTAAAATTCAAAAACTAGCTTATTTATGCAAATCAATGGGTATTACTCTCAATTATCAATTCTCCTTATATATTAGTGGACCATATAGCACAGGTTTAACTCGAGATTATTATGAGAACCCTCAATTAATAGAGACTCTTGAAACAGATTATAAATTGAATGAAAAGGAAGTAGAACTATTAGACAAAATTAATGAATATGTTCTCATCCATCCTGTAACTAATGATTATGAATCAGAGTTCTTAGAGGCTGTATCTACTGTTCAGTATTTAAAAAAAAAAAAACCTAACTTGTTAGATGATGAGATATTTGTTAGAACTAAAGAAATAAAACAACATCTAAAAGAATCTTTAATTGTTATAGCAATCAATACAGTAAAGAAGTTATTATTTAAACCAGAGTATTTAACTGAAGAAGTTCAAGAGGAAATTGACATCTGGGATAAAGCAGAAGATTAACAAAAGTGAATATTATGGAAAGATGGAGAAGGTTTCAAATAAGAAGTCGAGAAGTATGGGATGTTGAGTTAAGTTATACTGGTGAAGGAGTTGGGTATGAAGAACAATTTAGACATCCTTGTATTGTTATAAGATATAACAAATTTGTAGATTTGGTAACTATTATACCTTTATCAAGCAATATAAAAGCATTAAAGGATTTTCCACATACATATATAATAAATCCTACTAGTTCAAATGGCTTAACTAGGCAATCTATAGCAATGATATATCAAATTAGATCTTTAAGTAAACAACGTTTTATAAGAAATAGAGGGAGGGTTAGTAGGACTGATTATGATAGGATTCAAATTCTTTTAAAGGATTATTTTCAATTATCTTGAAAAAAATATTAGAGCATGAGGCTAATTGAGCAGCGATTTTATTTTTATTTTCCTTATTAACTATTACAAAAAATGACACAGAAGTATATCCTATTAAAGGAAAATTTACACTAAGCTATTCTAAACGTTATTCTCAGAAAGAGTTTTAGTTTTATTTCATTCTATCAGAGATTTTTTATTTATTAGCGTATAATAATATAATAAGACAAAAATTAAATACAAAAATTGTGAAAACAAATGACAAAATTAAATAAACTAGGATTAAATAAAATTGAAACTTGTGGAGTAACGATGGTCTTATGTGGGATTGCTGGATATATTGTCAATTTTACAGTCCCCACAAGTTCTTCATGGGCATATATTTACTTACTCGGACCAATAATGATTGCAATTGGTGTGATTGTATCAATAATTGGAGCGATTACAGGATCAATTAAGGCAACTACAAAGACAGACACAAATCATAGAAGAAAAACAGTAATAGAAAAGATTATATATGATTATTTACGGGAAAACCGAGGGAAAGCATATACAATTCGAGCTTTACAAACAAGATTAGAAAATATTAAATTTGAAAGAGCGTTTACAAGAGATTTGAAAGAGAGAAAAGACTACTACGAAAATGAACTTAGAAGAATTTTAGAGAAATTGGTATCTTATGGAGACCTTCAATATAATAAACACGATGGAGAGATACATTACTTCTATCCTCCAGAATAAAGTGTTTAGGATAGATGAAAGACGCGAACTGGGTATGCGAGACGAGTGCACCCGTATAAGACGGGGTTAGTGAGTGAGCGTATATCTATGGAGTGTTTATTTAAACTTCTTTTTCAGGATAAATAGCGATATCACTGAAATCGTTCCTATTATCAGAAATATGTTAAACCCTGGAATTCCCCCTTCAGTGGAGGGAGTGATCTTAATTACAACTACACTTTCACTTCCAATATTACCAACAGTATCTCTTGCAAAGAACGTTATAGTAATTGAGCCTTCAGAAATTGTATCCCATGCTGCTTCATCAATCGTATCTGTGAGGCTCGTAAATGTGTGGTTAGTAATCCCACCATCAATAGTGTACCATATTGACTCTAGATTAGGCTCAATCACGGATATATTAAAAAAAGGAGTATCAACCGTAAATTCTTGGTTTTCAGTGGGACTATAGATTATTATTTGTGGTGAAATAATGTCCTTCCTGACTTGCACTTCTGAACTACCTATTAACCCATAAGAATTATTAGCATAAAATTCGATATTTAAGCTTCCATTTCCTATAGAATTCCATATATTTTGTTCAATTTCTCCCGTAAAATTATAATTATTCGTTTTTTTTGTTTCATTACTTAGAAAATACCAAATTGTATCTATATTTGGGCTAATTATAGTAAGTTCTATTTCAGGAGGGTTATAGCCGAAAAGCTCATTGGTATGTGGGGACTCTATAATAATTTGAGGAGGCAACTTAATAATTTGTGGAAATCTATCAACACATTTCGCTAACCCAGAGATGTTATATGGAGTATCTCCTATTCCATCTCCATTTAAATCATATCCTATATAATCGTCCCAGAAATTACCAATAGCTCCGTTATCCCATTGATTGTTGGTTCCATTATCTTGAGCATTTAATGAATTTCCAACAAAAGTATTATTGAATATAAGATGATTATTAGAAAAAGAGTCGATTGCTAAGCCTCTTTCATTGTTATTGTGAATATTATTTCCAAATAGATTATTATTAGAACTATAAGATATGCGAATCCCATCCCAACTATTATTAAGAATATCATTAAAAAAATAGTTATTGTAATTACCTGATTCACCATTATAAATTCCTATAGTATTATTATAGATTCTATTCAAAGTAAAATTATTATTTTCAGAAGATTGTAAACTCAAACCTCCAATATTATCCCTAATAATGTTTTTAGAAACATTAATATTGAAACATTCAAGATCTAATTGTATTCCACATCCATTATTAAATAATTCATTTTCTGTAATATTACCATCTTCAATCCTGTATAAATAAATCGCTCCCCTACTATCAAAGATTGTGTTGTTAAAAAGAGTATTATTGTGACAATAATCAAGACGTAATCCATAACTTTGGCCTTGTATGACATTGTCTAACAGCGTATTATTGTGACAAAATAACAAAGTACTCCCTCCCCCGAATACAGTTAAATTCGAAATAAATGTATTATTGCAATTAAATAAAATAATTTGTCCGGGATTAGAGAAATTGCTTGCTGTTAAACCCATTTCATTAGTATAGAAATAAACAGGTTTTCCATTGATTAGGTTAGATATAGAAATATTATATGTAGAAATTTGTTCAAAGCGAGGGGATAAATATATATCACAATTCGTTAAATTGTTTTGAGCTATAGTAATATCATAATTATTATGATAGATTTCAATTCCCTGATTACTACAATTTATTATATTATTATCGAAAAGACTTATGTTTTCAGTATTTTGAATGATAATACCACTTTCACATGAAAAAATAGTATTATTCTTAACAATAGATTCTTTAATTGAGCTCAAACTTATCCCCCAATTACAATTATTTAATATGTTATCTATGAATTTGATATTATTATTAGATGATTCTAAATGTGTTCCCATTTGATTATTAGTCATAATATTGCCTTTAAGGGTAATATTAGATGTATCCGTAAAATAAATTCCCTTGGTGTTATTAAATATATTATTCCTTGTAATTGTTGTATTATGACTAAAATAAATTCCTATTCCAGCAGAGTTTATAGGATCTTCAGAGTTTTCATAAACAGAATTATTATCAATAATATTATTTGCTCCACAATCGTTTACACGTATTCCTCTATGATTATTCACAACAGTGTTATTCCTTACAGTATTATTCGCAGATAATCTTAAAAAGATTCCTTCCCGAATATTATTTTGGGCTAAATTATGCAATAATGTGACATTAAAAGAATTTGTTAAGTGAATTCCATGCCCATTATTATATGAACAATTATTTTCAAATATTAGTGAATTATTTACATTTTCTAATGTGATTCCGGCAAAATCATAGCCAATACTACTGTTATATACTGTACAGTTTTTTATGATAAAATATTTGTATGAATTATGTATTTCAATACAATTTGAACTGCTATTTCCATTAATAGTTATGTTTTTAATAACATATGGATCACCCCAAGATCCGGAACCCGAGCACCAATCATTATCTGCAGCAGTTTTGCTCCAACTATAATCAGGATCTGTATCATTAATAAAAATTGGATTCACAGGAGCTTTACCAGATGATTTCATATCATCCAATTTAACAGTGTGTAAATTGTGTTCAAAATCGAACGGAATTTTATTTACAGCAAAAATAATTAATAATATACTTAGAATTAAACTTAGTTTTACTTTAAAGTAATATGATTTTGTCTTCATGATATATTTATAATCCATATTTTGTCTAATAAGAATAATAATTACAAGTTATATTTCAAGTTTTTTTCAGGTTTTAATGATAATCATAACGAATGGGATTCACCTGTATAAGACGGGGATAGTGAGGTGGGGGTGTACGTGGGGAGCTTTCGGGCGACCTATTTAGCCTGCCACTCTCAATAGCACGAGTATGTGGTGTTGAAAGAGGAGCTACAAGGTTCAGGCTTAGGGCATTCGGGTTTTAGAGTGTTCGGAGCGGTAAGGTTTTGATAGTTTGAGATGATAAGAAAGGATGGAGTATGTTCTAGAGCAAGCTTTATATTTTCTTTTTCTTTAATAATACGATATAATCAAAAGACAAAAATAAAACAAAAATTTCAGTATTTTATTTATTTTAATAAGAACGAAGGAGAAAAAATCTAATGAGTGAACAAGGCGAAATTGAGGCCTTAAAACAAGAATTGGATTATTATATAAAAACAAGAAGCCCTAGGGCAGTTGCAAAAAGATTAAATTTAATCGAAGTTAAATTGCCATTAGCAGAGTATTGTAAAATTCTCGTTGAACGAGCACAAAAAGCTCCTCAATTTTTTACAGAAAAGATCACATTATTGCCATACATAACTGATTATGTTTTTAAAAATTATTGCCTTTATGAAGGAGAAGAACTAATAGATAAGTTCAGAGGAAAAGTGCAAATCAAAAAGACATATTTAAGTGGAACATTATATTTAACAAACTACAGAATATGGACGTTTGAAAAACTCGTTTCTCCCGGTACATTTCACCCTTATGGTATTCTTGGTTTGATTGACTTTTTAATCCAATCAGGTATAGATTCGGTTCATAGAACCTTTGTTAAATCTGCAGTAAAATCTTTACATAATGATTTAACTCCAGATAAAGTTCTTGAGTGGGGTTATTCTCTTCCATTCTTTAAGACAATAAATATTAAGAGGACAAAGAAATATATTTCTTATTCATTATCTACTGAAGTGAAGGGGAAAAAAAAAATAATTGAAATAACAGTAACTCCTGCTCTTAAAATTGCAAGATATTCAATTTTTTCTCAAATTGAGAAATATCTTCTTGATAACCAATGACATTGATTTTAATCGGTAAATTCCGATGATACGGGGAACTATTTAGCCTACCACTCTCAATAGCACGAGTGTGTGGTGTTAAAAGAGGAGTTACAAGGTTCATGCTTAGGGTATGAGGGAATATAGTGTATGCGAAGCGGTGAGGTATGGTCGGTTTGAGATGAAAAGATGGAGTATGTTCTTGAGCAGAGATTTTTACTATTTTTTCGAATTATATTTTAAATTTGTCAAATTTGTACATAATAATTTATTTGGGTGGATAATATGTATCTTAACTCACAATAATGGAGGTTTGATGAAATGGCAATTTGTGGATTTTGTAAACAGAAAGTTGAGTTCAAGGGAGCTCTACTAAATTTTAAAAAGCAGTTAATCAAAAAAGGCAGTACAGAGGGCAATAGCAATATGGTATTAATGGAACTCGAAAGAAACAAGGCAATGTATTATTGTCCACACTGTGATAGTGTTTTAGGATTCCATTCGTAAGTAATTTGAGCAGTAGAAGAATTTCTACATCTAGTAATTAAAGAATATTCTTCTATTTTCAATATTCACTATTTTTTTTATATTTTGAGTAATTATAGAACCTCTTTTTGGAGCACTATCTTCTGGTTTATAAAGATGGTAATGTAAAAGATGGCATATTTGAGATGGGAAGATGGAGTATGTTCTTGAGTATTTTTTTTATTTTTCTTTTTTAATTTTAATTCTTAGATAGAATTTTTTTTTTAATGTGAACAAGCAACGATTTTAATTATTGTTAAAAAAATGTAGTATTTATTACAAAAATGACAAGAAGGTAAATAATGTTATAATCTTTAAATTAGAGCACTTCAATTAATTTAAATACTTCTTAGTGCTGAATACTATCATTCTGATCTTTTAAAATATCAATATGGGAAAGTGAAGATAGACCATGGACCAAGAATAGACAAGAAGAGTCCTATTGAATTTATAATAATTCCAAGAATCCCAAAGATGCTTCCAGCTTTCTCAAAATCATTATAAGGTTCGAGCTTTTCTGCTTTTGAGCTATTTACTTTAGAAGAAACACCCAAGATTAAACCTGCCACACGTAATAGTAAGATTCCAATCGATACCACTAATCTTCCAATATTATAATAAGGCCAATAGAAGAACCTATAATAATTATAGCCAATAATCAAGGTTACGATTCCTATAGCGATAGAGACTAAAGCAAACTCAAGGCACAATTTAGAATATTTTCCTGGGCGTCCCCTTTGTAATTCTGTTTGCTTTTTGACTAGGACATAAGATATTTTAGGTGATGTTGCATTTTGAATTCTTTCAGCTTTGTAATCCGTTGCTTTAGAAGTGGCTAGAACTTCAGTTCCACAATTATGACAAAACTTTTGATTTTCAGCAATTAATTTTTCACCACATTCAGAACAAAACATAATTTTTCCTACTTGAAATTTCAATTTTATAATGCACTATGGATTAGTT
>JABXKB010000441.1 GCA_013375485.1 Promethearchaeota archaeon
GATGATATACAGTTTTTGGCCGGGAAAGAGAGGACCCAGGAAGAATTTTTTCATACTTTTAATACTTTGTATGAGTCTAATAAACAAATAGTAATTACCAGTGACCGGCCCCCTAAAGATATCACTACTTTAGAAGAACGGTTAATATCGCGTTTTGAATGGGGATTAACCACTGACATCCAGGCCCCGGATTATGAGACCCGTATTGCTATTTTAAGAAAAAAGGCCCAGTTGGAAAATTTAAATGTGCCTACTGAAGTAATTGATTTTATCGCTGGGAAAATTCTTTCTAATATTAGGCAATTAGAGGGAGCGCTTACTAAATTAACTGCTTATTCTACCTTAACTAAAAATGAATTATCTGTTTCTTTAACCCAGGAAATATTAAAAGATATTATCCCTTTGGAAAATAAAAAGGTTTCTATTGGTCAAATTCAAAAAGGGGTCTCGAATTATTATAATATTAAATTTAATTCTTTATTGTCTAAAAAGAGGACTAAAGATATTGTTCTGGCCAGGCAGGTTGCTATTTATCTTTCCCGGGAGTTAACCGATATGTCTTTGACTTCAATCGGGGGAGCTTTCGGGGGAAAAGACCACACCACTATTATTCATTCTTATAATAAAATTAAAAATAAAATTAAAAAAGATAAGAATTTTAAAGGTATTATAAATAATTTAGTTTTAAATATTAAAAGAGGTTAATTGTTAATAACTTTTTAATAATGTGTTGATAATTTTTAGTTATTAGATATTTTTTTTATTAAAAATTAAAAATGGGGAATTTGTTAATATTTGAAAAAATTATCCCTAGTTTTTTCCACAGGGTATTTGTAATAAAATATTAAGATTTTTTTTTCTTTCCCCATTTTCAACAGCACTATTACTAATAATACTATATCTTTATTTAATTATTTAGAATAAAGGAGTAAAAATATGAAAATTATTTGTTCTCAAGAAAGTTTATTACGCGGAATACAAACAGTACAAAGAGGAATATCCAGCAGAATAGGGTTGCCTATTTATAATGGAATACTTTTTGAAGCAAATGAAGATAATAAAGTTCATCTATTTGCTACAGATTTAGAAATTGGAATAGATTGTTATATTCCGGCCCAGGTTATTGAGACCGGTTCCACAGTTATTCCCAGCAGAATAATAAGTGAATTAATTAAAAGATTTCCTGAAGGAAAAATAGAAATAAAGTGTTTAAATAATAATATTATTACAGTTCAAGAAAATAGTTCAAATTATAAAATTTTAGGTTTTTCTGCAGAAGAATTTTCCAATTTTCCGGAAATAAAAATAAAAGCCAAAACTAAAATAAACCAAAAGTTATTTAAAGAAACTATTCAACAAGTTATATTTGCTACATCCCGGGACGAAAATAGAAATTTTTTAAACGGAGCCCTATTTAAAATAATAGATAGTAAAATAGAAATGGTCACTACTGATAGTCATAGATTATCTCTTAAAAATATTAAATTGATAAATATAGAAAACCCTTTTAAAGAGGGGGTAGAAGTTATTATTCCTTATCGGGCCCTTTCAGAATTATCCAGACTCCTGTTAGATAATGAGGAAGTATTTACAGAAATTAGGATTGGGGAAAAACAAATTATGTTTATTTTATTCCCTGACGGCCAAAAAAATAGTATAAGAATATATTCCCGATTAATAGAAGGACAATTTCCTGATTATCACCAGATTGTTCCAGATTCATTTAAAACTGAAATAAAAGTGAACACTGAGGATTTTAGAGATAAAATGGAAAGAATATCTCTTTTTGTAAGAGAAGATTTAAATACAGTAAAGATAGAAGCTACTAATAGAGAAGATGACCAAAAAGAGGGAAGATGTGAAATAATTTTAAAAGCAGAAAGCCCGAGCACCGGAGAAGCTTCTGAAAAAATTTCCTGTTTTAAAAAAGGAGAAGACATTACCATAACTTTTAACACTGATTATATTTTAGATGTATTAAAAATAATAAAAAAAGAAAACACTATAATAAAGCTGAATGACCCGCTCAATCCGGTAATTATTACACCAGATAAAGATAAAGACTATACTTATATTTTAATGCCGGTAAGGACAGAGTAATTAGTCGTTAGTGAACAAACCTGGTGT
>JABXKB010000204.1 GCA_013375485.1 Promethearchaeota archaeon
AAGATCTATCGATTCCAGCTCAAGTAATTCAAATTATTGGTCGAACGGGGCTCACAGGAGAAATTACACAGATCAAAGTTCGCATTCTTGATGGCCCGGATAGAAATCGAATATTGACTCGTAATGTTAAGGGGCCTATAAAGATAAATGATGTAGTAATTTTGCGGGAAGTAGAACGAGAAGCACGTAAGATACGAGGACGCCGTTAAATTTAAAATCTGACCTCTGATGTTAAATTAATTATATTATTTTTTTGAGATTTTTGTTTTCTCTTTTTAAATATTGATGTGCAAAAAGTGGGGTTATTAGGCATGCTCCTAAGGGCCCTAATAATATTGTAGGTATATCAAAAATTAAATTATTTAGTAAAATCAAACCATAATTACGTTCTTGTTCATAAGGGTCTATTATTAGCATAAATATATCATCTGGAAAAAATGTTATCATTATAAATTGAAAAATAAACATAAAGAGATTAACAGCAATCAATAGTATAATGAAATTTATTATTAGCGTACCTACTATTTTCCAAAAAAAACCTTTAGTAAGTGTTCTTGCTTCATAAATTGGTCTTTCAATATCTTTGATATTGTAAGTATACCTAACAAATATATAAATAGAACTTAAAATCAAAGATATAAAACTCAAGGGTATTAAAAAAATATAAAATAAAATTAATACAGCAAAAATTACCGAGATCCCTGATTGAATTAAAGTTTCATGGATATAATCTTGAATTAAATCAAAAATTACACCAAATAAAATGAAAAAGATAATATCAATAAAAATTGGGTACTTTAACCGATAGTTTATACCTTTTTTGAATTCCTCTTTAAAATTAACATTAACAGCTTTATAATCTTTAAATAAATAATTACTCACTGAACATACCCTTATAAGACCTATTAGACCTAATAAACCAGTAATTATATAATAAATAACTAAATAGACTATTCTATTAATTGCATTGTTAGAGTATAGATATTTGATATCAGTTAATAAAAAGACATTTAATAGATTATAGAATAATGTGAAAACAAGCCAAGTTAATAATAGATTCTTATAATTCTTACCAAATAACTTAAAACCATCAGAAAGTAGAATGGACAACTTTTTGTTTGTTATTTCATGATGGATTTCTTCCATATTGGAAATTTATCTCAATTTATTTATAAATTTTCTTGATTTTGAAAAATGTTTTAACTCAAATTTTTTAAGTTTCAAAAAGTATGAAAACATTTAAATAGTTTGTTTTTTATTTTATTATTGTGGTTTCACAAGATTTGAAAAATAGGAAAAATAGAATTGGTGATGAAAAATTATCTCAAAAAAACAAACAACTGTTTTGGATGAGTCTGAATTTATTGTTGTTGGTGAGATGACGCATAAAGATCATCACCAACTTAAGAAATTATTAATTTTTATCATAATTTTGATTATAACTTTAACCTCTCTACAATTGAATAAAACCCAAAGTTATAATAAATATGAACGCGTTCAATTTGAATCATCTGGGGCGACTCTCTATGCAAATTTATATTATCCTTCTAAAACCTTGGAATTTCAGGCACAACGACCTTTAGTTATTTATTGTCATGGTATCGGATCTAAGCGAGATTTTGATCTTAGGATACCTATTGAATTTACGAAGAGAGGTTTTTATGTTGCTGCTCTCGATTATCAGGGACATGGTGAAAGTGGTGGTAATATTAATAATCTTGACACTATTACGGGTATTCCTGCGTTAGCACAGGATTGTTCTAACTTATTAGATGAATTGGAAACTCTACCTTTTTATAGAGATGTAGATGCATCTCAAATTGGACTGATTGGTCATTCACTTGGTGGAATGGTAGTGCTTATGAATCAAGCTTTAGATCCACGGTTTCAGGTGACAGTTGCCTTAGCACCACTTTTCAATTTTACTCCTCCTAGATATGGATTTGTTTATAATGAGGATTTTATCAATTATATCCCAGTTAATTTATTGAATGAAGAAAATACTCAAAATTTATTAGTTATAATGCACGTTGATGATGAAGCATTGGATTTTTCGGATAATGCTTTGAAAGCCCAAGAGTTAACAAATTGTACCGTAATTCCAATCGAGGGTTTTTTATTAGGTGGAGGACACCAACTTTTCTCAAATGAAGTTCTTATCGAATCAATTAATTGGTTTGAGTCCCATTTTTTTGGATCACCGAATA
Organism: Promethearchaeota archaeon; assembly: GCA_013375485.1. GTDB lineage: Archaea > Asgardarchaeota > Lokiarchaeia > Sigyniarchaeales > SOKP01 > Loki-b32. Next base: position 2,208 of record JABXKB010000204.1, read on the forward strand.
TCAATGGGTGCATAGTTATTACATTCTATTTTAATTATGCGTTAATATTCATAAACATAATTCTTATATTTATAAGTGTTATTTCTCTGATATCTATATCAAGTCGATTATTCTTTAAAAAGGATAAAAAGAATGAACATTTTAATTCGCTGGATATTGAAATACCATTAAATACTTCAAATAAACGAAAGCTAATTATTACAACAACTCTTTATATCGGAGCGTTCCTACTGAATTGGGCATTGTTTGAGAAATTCTATGGATTAATAGGAATTCTATATGCTTCTATACTTATGCTTGTCAGCTTCGCAGCAATACGAATAATAAGATTTTTGAAAAAGCCAAAAGATGCGAGAAACCTCATTATCTTCAAACAAAGGATAAAGAACCAATTTAAATTGAAGTATTTGATTTTTACATTAATTTGTGCAACTTATTTCATAGCTATTTATATGTTGTTCTCATTTTATTATCCCTTTGGTTTCGTTTGGCCATCAAATTTCGTTGTAGATTTTATTTTAAGTTATTTAGCGCTTCCAGTATTTTTTTCCATAGAAATATTACTAAGAAAGGTGATTTATCCCAGGTTAAATTTCCTAAAATCGGAAGATTCTAAGAATAGGGTACTAATATTTACTGCGATAATAATTACGATAACCATGATGGCATTAACACGACAACTATCGTATCTTCCATCTGTTCTATTCATGTATATAGTCCTCTTATTAGTTATTATTCAAAATACCAAGATATTTCAAAATGTAAAATCTTTCTATCCTGTTGTTATAATATCATTTACTATAGTTCAACTATTCTTTGCTGCTGTCATTTCAAATGCAATTGGAGTTAGTACAGTAATTTAATAAATTTTTAGTTTTATAGAGAACTGTAAGAGAAATAATTTTCAAAAATTGAAGTATTTTTTTAACAATATAATAGAGAGATTTGGATTTTTTCTGATAAATAGAATTAAATTGCCTTAAATCATTGAATATTACATGAACCAAAAAAGTTATATTTGGAAGCAATTAGAAGAAAGAGTAATATTTCGAAATCGTTTTATTGGTTTGAGGAATGATTTAGTATTAAGACCAGATGGTCAACAAATAGAATATGTTGTTATTGAAGGGAGAGATTTTGTTACAATTATTTGCCAGACAATTGATGATAAAATTATTCTTGTGGATGCATACCCCTATCCATGGCAAATGAAAACAAAAACTACGGTTGGAGGCATGATCGACAAAGGTGAGAAACCTAAAGAAGCTGCAATAAGAGAAACAGAAGAGGAAACCGGTTATAAAGTGGAAAATATTACTTTTTTAGGAAAAATAAAAATATCCTTCCTTAATACTGTTTGGAATTACCTTTATTTTGCTATTGTGAAAAGAATTAATTCGAAACCGATAGATCCAAATGAAATTATTTCAGTACATGAATTCTCCATTGCGGAAATACATAAATTAATTAAAAATGGTGATATTTTACATAGTTCGACTATGAATGCTTTTTTGCTTGCTAAATTCTATAATTTGATTAAATAGATGAACTTATATAATATTAAAACTAAAATTAGAGCTTTTTTTGAGATGATATAGTTTTAGATTTTCTCGTACTTTAAAAACACGTCCTAAAATACATTTATATGTTTTATACGATTCTCGATGATATATTAATTCTTTATCAATTATTAACCATCAAACCTTCAAAATATACTAATTATGAACTTAATCTCTACAAATATTTCTATGACAAGACAAAAATAATACCTTCATATATTATCATCATTAAGATAGAAGATGATGAATTTATATTTCTTTTTGTAAAACAGGATAAATATTTTGAAGCAAGAACCTATTTGAACTCTTTAAGACATCGAATTGTAAAAAAAATCTCGATAATTAGGTTCGATAATATTTTATTAAATTTGCTTTTCAATCTATTCCCTGATTTATGTATACATGATATAAAAATAGCAATAAACAACATAAAAGGGAAATATGAGATATCAATTTGTTTCTTAAAAGATTTGAATACTTATCATATTGCAGTGGGAAGAAGAGGAAAATACATTAAGGCGGTTAATGTATTATTTGATAAACACATAAATTTTTATACAGATAATATACCATTAACAATCAAGTGTAAAGCAGTTGATTAAATTCAGAGATTTTTTTCAAATAGTTTACTTAATTCAGCGATCAACCAGCAAAGTTCTTCATAAGTTGATGATGATTTATATATTTCCTCTGTTTTTTTCTTTATTTCTTTTTCAGAAGCCTTCCCTTTTATAAATTTCATTTGTATTTCAGCAAGTTTTCTACACAAATCTTCATAAGGGTGGTTTTCTTGAGCAAGATTATGTGCTGCAACAGTAATTTCACTTTCAAAATCCGGGTCTATTCCCGCTTCGATAAGCTCTTGAGTATCATTAAATCGAATTTTTAATTCGGGTCGTTTTTCAAAAGCACCACCAGCTTTCAATCCTTTTTTTAGAATATCCATAATCGCTAAAAATGAGCCGTATTCTGCATTTTGATTTAAAATTATGAGTTCAGGTGTTTTTTTTCTTTGATTTTTCAATTTTTCAGTCCTTTTAAGACTTAGGTCTTTCTTTTTGTCAGTAACTTTGAAACCGAACCATAAATAAAGTGTTTTTATATCGTCAATTAGAAACACTTTATTTTCATTAAAATCTACTTTAATGATTTTTCTTAAAGATCCAGATTCAGTCACGAGATACAATTGCATTATATTTCTCTAAATAGTTCTTAAGGATAATAAATTAGTAAGTAAACTAGTGTTATAAATATTAACTAAGAGTAAATTAAGAAAGACTGACTGTTTAGGACTCTTCTCCAAAAAATCCTAATAATTTAAGATTATAATACTCATTGTGAAGAAAATCTCTTACTGCTGTTCTTATTGCTTCGCTACGGGATGCACAAATCTTCATACCGATTAATTTTTGAATATTTTCATCATAAATTTCGGGCAAATTAATGGTGATGTTTACCATTTTTTTCTTTTTCTTCTGCTTCTCAGGATCTGTCATTTGATTAACTCCACGAATATTATTTTTAAAATTCTCTTATTTCTGATGATAGAAGTGAATTAGTATGTAGATATATTCTTTGCCCTTAAATTATATTCACTCTTTTACAATATAATATTATAAGTCAAGCATCTATATAAAGTTGTGGAGTATAAAAAGCATTACTTATCAGATGTAAATTATTTTGATTGTTTAATAAATTAGATGAACATTTTATAGTACAAATTAATAGACTGGTTGAAAAAATTTTATTACGCCTATAAAATGTTCCTTAAATTAAGTAGAATATTAAATCAACAGTTTTTATAATCTATCTTCAGATTTTACATACCTACCTCTAGTCTCGATAGCATCAATATTCCTAATTATATCATCAGAATCAGATAATCCAGCGCTTTTATATTCTGATCTATATCCCTCGAGAAATGCGTTAAAACAAAATTCATAATATTTCCCGTGAGATGAGATTAAAACTCTTTTTAAGAGATGTAGATCAACACTTTTGTCCTCTATTGTATCAGAATATTCATGCAACCCAAAATCGATGAGAAAAATTTGTTCTTCAGGGGTTAGTATTATATTACTCGTAGTTATGTCACCATGTATATGACCATTTTTATGTAAAATCGAAATAATTCTCCCAATTTCATAGAAATATTTTTTCTTCAGATTGTCATCTAAATCAAATAAAATATCTTTTAGTTTATTACCTTGTATATATTTCATAACTATCGTGGAATTAGCTGAATCAATCTCAAATACTTGTGGTACATTTATTCCATACTTTTTGACTTTTATTAATGCTCTCGCTTCGTTTAATGTTCTTTCCGTTCTAATGGATTTATCCAATTCTATTATACGATATTTCTTTGGAATTCTATATTTAAATATCACTTCCTTTCCAAACCAATACCCATAATAGAGACTTGCCTCGGCACCCTTACTAATAATTTTTTCTTTCTTTATATTGGATCTCAATATATTTTAGGACCTCCAAGGGATTGTAATTTGATCCATTCTTTCCTTAGGATTAATAATTGTTCCAGATATACTATGACCTCCCTCTGCTTTATATCTTAATATTCCTACCCATCCTATCATTGCTCCATTATCCCCAGCATATCTTAAAGGTACGACTTCAAATCTTGCATCATGCTCTTTACTGATATATTCTATCATAGATTGTAATCGTTTATTTGCAGCCACTCCTCCTGTTAAAAGAACTTCTTTCTTTTCTGTATGGGCTAAAGCTCTTTCGGTAACTTCCGTTAGCATCCCAAAAGCTGTTTCCTGTAAAGAATAGGCAATATCATTTAAATTGTATTTTTTGCAATAATCCTTAGATTGGAGTAGATACTTTGCTGATGTGTAAAGTCCAGAAAATGATAAATCCATACCTTTTACGACATAGGGTAATGGAATATAATTTTTTGATTCTAAAGCTAATTTTTCGATTTTTGGACCACCAGGATGACTTAGGCCAGCATCTCGAGAAAATGAATCTATCATGTTACCAATAGCTAAGTCGAGAGTTTCACCAAAGATTTGATATCTTTCTGATTCAAAAGCACTAACTATTGTATTTCCACCAGAAACATATAGACTTAATGGATCTTTAATATTACATTTTAAGCGTCCGATTTCAACATGAGCTATACAATGATTTACTCCTACTATAGGAATATCTACTAATTGGCTTAACATACGTGCAACCCAAGCACCAATTTTTAAAACAGGTCCTAAACCAGGACTTTGACTAAATGCAATTAAATCTATTTCTTTTATAGATATTTTAGCTTCAGATAAAGCTCTATTTATTATTTTCATAAAGTTATTTAAATGTTGCTCCCTAACTAAACCGGGATGGAGTCCACCTTCTTCAGGTATAAAAACATCATTTATAAGACTATATATATTTCCTTCAAAGTCTAGAATACCTACGCTAAACGTGTGAGCGGTAGATTCAATACCTAAACATAACTTTTTCATTAATTTCGCCAAAATTCAATATAAAGCAATAATCTTTAAGGTAAAGAAGGATGAATATTTAGAACTATAGGGGTTTTTATTTTCACTTACAGATTTTATACAAAGTCTACTCTTTTTTTACGCTTTTGAGCGCTTTCGAGGAGATCTTCTTGTAGCTTTAGCCTTTGTTTGCCCCTTTCTTTTGAATACAGCGTATCCACATTTTCCGCAAGACCACCTTTTACGGATTTTAAGTAGATCTTAAAATCTATCATAGTGATCTGCAAGGAAATAGCTTGGTCCGCATTTTGGGCATGATCTGTGGGTTCTAATTAATTTTCCCCCTTCAATTTTATAATAATTTGAGGAATTCATTTTAATTTTCACTTAATATTTTATAATTAATATTCAAAAAGGTGTTTAAAAGATTCCCGCCTTTTTTTCAATTGATTGATTTCGGCTCGTTTATCTTTTTCGAGATTCCGCACTTGAATATGAAATGGTTCAAAATACATTAGATCTTTTGAGTTTTCATAGATATAAGCTTTTCCAATAGTATGAGATGCTCCAAAGTGGGTATCGAGTTTTTTTATTATTGTTAATTTCTCATCGCTACCTTGTAGGGCAGCAATTTTTTTTTTCACTTCTAATCTATTTGGAGTACCTTCTCCAAAATGATCAATTCTAAATGTTAATTCTGTTCGTTCAATTAACGGGTTCTTCTTCTCTTCCGTTATTTCAATATTTACCGACATTTTTAACGTACTGCCTTTTTAAAACAAATTATTTCTACAATATAATGATTTTTACTAAATTATAACATTCAAAAGAATAGATAAAAAATAAAATTTTGGTTTTTAATGTAATTTAGACTTATATAATAAATTTTAAAATAGGATTAAATACTTAGAATTGTTCCATTATTTCTAAAACTTTTTTAACCTTTTCTTGAATGTTTTTGTTAACATCTATAATTACAATTCCTTCAGGAATAACGAAATTAGAATCTGTAATTGGAGGTTGACCATAGAATGCAAAATTTTTTGTTCCTTTCAATATAGGAATTTCAAGTACAAGGGGGAGTATTAATAAATCTTCTTCTCCATTGGTTATTTTGATTAATGTTCTCTTCTCAGATCTGATAACTTCTCTAAAGAGTTTCCAGCAATCTTTATTAATAGTCCCTTCGGGGTTTTGAAATTCAATAGTTTGTTCAAAATATTCCTCAAATTCTAAATCAATATGATCTCTTTGGGTTTTTTCATCAATAATACAGATTTTTATAAAGTTCTTCAAGAACTGATTAGATAGAAAATCTTTAGCAACAATATCTCCTACAATATAAAAGTTTATTACTTTTTCGGATTTTAAATAGTCCTGAAAAACATTTTCTACTTGAATAATAGTTTCCTCTCGAGATCCTGC
>JABXKB010000205.1 GCA_013375485.1 Promethearchaeota archaeon
ATATGATTATGAAAAATTCAATAAAACTTTACAATTCAGAGCTATAGGACGCATCAATTTACGATAAACTATAAATTATACTTATGTCGTTAATTTTTTCAATTTATGTTTTAGTTATATCACCTTCATAAATAAGATATTCTAGTGATTTTATTATAATCTATAGGCGATAAAAATTCATTTGAACACTTTCTAACTCTGAAAAAAAACATAAAAATTTAAGTATGGTTTTATTTTACGAGTTTAAATTATAAAAAAGATTGTTAATCTAAGGATCTTTAAATTTACAATGGGAAACTCAGAAGAAGCAGCACGATGGTTAAAACAGGCAAGAATAGATTTCGAAAGCGCAGAAAATAATTTAGGATTTAAGTCATATGAATTAGTATGTTTTTTATCTCATCAAATAGCAGAGAAATCATTAAAAGCACTTTTATATAGTATTGGATTAAGGCCATTTGGTCATTCATTAAGAGATTTATTAAATCAGATTATAAAGAATAAAATGCAATTAACATTAGAAATTCCAGTTGAATGTGCAATTGAGTTGGATAAACATTATATTCCTACAAGATATCCAGATGCTTTTGTATCAGGTATTCCTCATGAATATTATACAGAAAAAAATGCTAAAGATTGTTTAAATTGGAGCAAAAAAATATTAAATTTAGCGAAGAATTATTTGAAAAACATAAAAGAGAATTGAAAGAATTAAACTCTTTCATTTCAGAAGCACAGTCTCTTTTAGAAGGAAAATTGATATGTGCAGTTTTAATTGGCTCGAGATCCCGATTGGATTTCAATGTTGGGAGCGATATAGATCTTATTTTAATCGGCAATTGGGTTAACGATAAACTTTTCGATAGAATTGATGAACTTAAAGAAAAAATGGAAATACCTTTTTTACCTATCGATTTTTTCTTATATCAACCTCATGAAATCCATATTTTAATTGATCAGGGAAATCCTATGATTCTAGATGGATTTACTGAAGGAATATGTCTTTTTAATGAGAACTATTTTAGAGAAATTAAAAATAAAATAAATTCTTATATGAAAACGGGTCTCATTGATAAAAAGGGAAAATTATGGAAAATCTCTAAGTAAATTATTCTTAGAATCACTGTAAGAAATCCCTAAAACATTATAAAATTATTAAAAATAAAACTCTTTCGTCATTTAGATCCAAAATTTTTGTGGATTTTATCTAATCGTGTATCCTCGAAAATCGTTTAGTAATAGGGTTATGATCTCCATATAACTCTTTATTATAAACTGGTCTTGTAGTTTTATAATATACTCCTATTGTAAACTTATGCTTTTCTTTGGCAGCCTTATGTTGAGTTTCAAAAAATGATGAAAATAATTATATATACTAGAGATGATCTAGTATACATAGAACAATTATGAAAATTCTATCAGTAAGAATAGATGATGATCTTGATGAAAAGTTAAGGTTTTTAATGGCAAGATTAAAAAAAAAAGATAAATCATCCTACATCCGTCAATTATTAGAGAAAAGTCTATCTGAGGAAATGTTTGTAGTTCTTTGTAACCAAGTAGGAGAAAAAAACATGAGTGCCTGGAAGGCTGCGGAAAAGGCTGGAGTCTCGCTAAGAAAGATGATGGAGGAATTAAAAAAACGAAATGTATCAGGATACGATGAACAAGCTATAAAGGAAGATATTGAATATGCCTTAGATTGAATAGCCAAGAATATGATTGGAATTATAAATGCTTCACCATTGATATATCTAAGCAAAATTGGTGCATTATCTTTAATACCAAAGCTTTTTACTGAATGTTATACCACATTAATCATTAAAAAAGAGGTATTAAGAGATGACACTGTTGCTGAATTTTCAGTTTTAAAAGATTCCTTTTCTAGTTGGCTTTTATTAAAAGAACCAATAAATCGACAATTCGTTGAGAGACTAGAGGAATTACACATTCATGCCGGAGAAGCGTCAATATTAGCCCTTGCAAAGGAACTTCAGGATAATACTGTTGAAAGTGTTATTATCATTGATGATTTAGCAGCACGGGAGATTGCTAGGACTTTGGGCTTAAAAGTCACGGGTACTATAGGTGTCCTCATCAAAGCTAAACGCCGAAAATTTATTGGTGTAGAAAAATGTAAAAATTTTCTTCATAATCTCGTAGAAAATACTACATTTAGGATATCATCTGCTCTATATTCAAAAATCCTTAAAGAAATTGAAAAGATTAACGATAAATTTAACTAAATACTCAATACTTTCAAACGTTTTGAAATTCAATTTTATAATATTACTTTGAAGTATTAAGACTTTTTTAACCAAGGACAGGATAAAATACATACCAGACATCCATTATCTCCTAAACAAGTCTTAATATCTAAAACTTCCTCCCTGCATGAGGGATGATCGTTAAAGGCAACAAAAGTAAGTGCGTTCTGAGGACATGCTTCTATACATTTTCGGCAATCACCACATTCATTTTTAATTACTTGATTAGTCTGAAGTGGTAGGTCTGTTAAAATTGCAATTAAACGATGTAAGGGACCATATTCTGGAGAAATAATTAATAATGACCTACCTTGCCAACCTAGACCTGCTGTTTTTGCCAGGAGTTTAAGAGATATAAATCCCAACCGATTAATAGGATCAAATTCATCCTCAGTATGAATAATAAGTTGCCTATAACCCTTATCTTCTAAGTATTCCATTATAGAAAACGCTGCCTCTTCTAAAAATATCGCGGTCTTGCCACCAGAGGCTTTTTTCCCTAACTTTCCATATTGAGCACCTAATACTATGGCATATGGAAACATATATATGAATTTTTTCAAATCTGTGGGAAGCCCAGTTTCCATTTCCTTTAATAAATTCATGTCCGCAATACCATAAATATCAATTTCTAGCTTTTTAATAAATTTTCTTAGATTTTCTGTTTCAATTATCTTTTGTTCTTCCATATTCTACAAATATATTTTTTCTTTTTTATTTTTTTTTTCATCATTTATAAAAAATTCAATGAAATTATTAGAATAATCTTTAACTAATTCAAGAGCTCTAAATCAAATTTATTAATATTTTAGTGCAATCGCCAAAATAAAACAGAATAGACACAAATAGTCTTTAAAAATAAAAAAAGAAAAGTTATATTATATTAGCTATGGGATGATGACTGAATACCACATTAGCCATCCTCCTAAGACTAATTCAAAAAGTAAAATTAACAGACCTCCGATGTTCCACAAGACTTTAAAGTTAGGTTTTATAAGGAATATCCCGTTACCGAAGCCATAGAGAATGCTGGCAACAATTCCAAACCATCCGATAATTGTTAGTACATCTCCATAGGTAACAAACAGGATTGAATATGCGAGCGTACCAATAGAGAAAAAGAGCTGAGCAAATACGAATCTAAACTCTTTTGTTTTGAGAACGCTACGACCTAAATCAATTAACGCATCTCTTTCAGCACCACTGGTATCTGAGTATTGTTTTGCTAAATTAAGAAGTCCCCAGTAGTTATTTTTATCATAGATTTGGATCAAGGCTTCTCCTATTCGAAAGATACACCAGATAATTCCAAGTATTATGTTATATGTTCTAAAAGTAATAAACAACGTTACAGCAAGAGAAATTATGCTAAGGTGCTCTATGAGGATTAATACTACGCTTATTTTAAATTTTGTTGGATCATTGTTAATCTTTTGTAGTTGAGCGTCTGAGTCTACATCACCGAATGTTTTATAACCAAATATACCACTTACAATGTTTGTAATTATAATAAACAGAAAGAGAAAACCAGATAAGCCCATTGCGATATATTGTGTAATTTTTTATCACCTATTTTTAAAATTTTTGGAATGTATAAGATTTAATTGTCCTTATTATTTATATTTTGAAATGGTTAGAATTCTAAATCTTGAGTTTCAACATATCCTAAAGCTGGTTTACGATCATTAGATGAAAAATCTATAAGTCTATATTCAACTAAGATCTTTAACTTTGCAGGAATAAAATGCTAACAGTTGTATTATATATAATATCTAATAAAATCTATGAAAATAATTTTGGAAGCACTGTAATCAATACAAGATATTTCATTCAATATAAGTAACTATATCTCCTATCAAGAAGAAAAAAAAAAAATTATAATTTACTTATTCTTTGCCCTGAATTAATTTAATCACAAAAATTATAAGAAATATAGCTCCTATTGTAACGCATATAATCGGAATCACCTCAGTAATCATCCCGATAACAAATCCTTCTACTGTACTAATAGAATCTACAAAATCCTCCCAACTTAATATATCGGGGTAATGCCATCCTAATAACGGAGGCAATACAAACATTGTAATTATAAAAATAGCAACCAGAATTATTCCAGTAATTAATGCTGTCAACTTTTTCATATTTTATTTACCTTCTTATTTTTCATTTAGAAATTTTTTTTTTTTTTTTACTGATCTTGTACCACAGTAGTCCATAATTTAACGCTGGCCCCGCAATTGTAATTACAAGTGATATGATAAAGAGCACTAAGTTTGGAGCGTTTACCCAATAAATAGGCCACATAATTATCAGTAAGACTATCCATATCCCTATAATAACCCAATTAATTTCTTTATATGCAGGGGTTTTTTTTGTATCACTCATTTTTATTCTCAGTTTTAGTTTTATTTTTTTTTAACTTTTATTATAGCTTGTTTTTTTATAGTTAAAAATTTTTAATTTTTTCACTTCTTTTTATTTTTTTTTTTAAAATTCTATTTTTAGACTATTTAATATCTCGAACCATTAACCACATTGGTAAATTCAATGGTTCTGGAAGAATTATTTTATTCTTAACAGAAAATCCATACTTTTCATAGAGATTAACATTCTCTTCTTTTTGAGTCTCTAAATATATAGGTTTTCTTTCTGATTCAGCTTTTTCTATAAGTGCTCTTAATAATTTTCCTCCAAAACCTTTTCCTTGAAATTCTTGTGAAACACCCATTATTAATAGATGTATATATGGGCCTAAATTAAGACTTTTCTTCGCTTCTTCAACTGCATTACTGAGAACTTTCATTTTCTTTGCTTCGCTTGCTATTTTCATAGAAAGAAAAAAAGCACCACTTCGAATAATTCTCCATAAATTCATATCTTTATCATGAGGTGCAATTGCCATTACTCCTTCTAAATTATCAGATGTTGAGAAAACATTACCATATTTCAAGCAAAATCTAACCATAACTTCAGTTAGTACACGGTTCTTATCTTCATCATTAAATACTTCTTTCCACATTGAATCTTCAGAAAATGCATTATCGAGTACATTTACTGCGTTCTTAAGATCTTTTTTTTGTATTTTATACAAATCACTAATTAGTGACATATTTTCATTAAATATTCTTGCTAATAATAATATTCTCGTTTAATTTTATAATAATTTATCTGGAAAGTATTCATTTAGCAACAAAAAAGTCGAAATCGGGTCACCAAAATCATCCATGGCATGCCTGTTGCCAATCGAGGGGCAGTCCGGACTTGATAGTTATCTTAATTCAAATTTTAAATTATTAATAAACAAAATCGTTTTATAGTTCATTTTCTATAATTCCAACTGAATTTTAATCTAAATCAATTCTAAACAAAAGAATTTCTAATTTATATTAAAAGAATGTAGACTATTAATTTTTCATGAAATCATGAAAATTCATGTATTCACGTTTCACTTCTTTTGCAGGTTCTGCTTCAGGTTCTGAGCAAACTCTTCCGCATTTTTGAGGTCTTCAGCATTCGGTCTACCCTTATTCATTCCCCCAAAATATTTCATGAAACTATTTGTGTTAAAACCCTTACAACTAAATTCATCAACAATCATGTAACCTTTCGATTGCAGTTTTTCCCTAAGTAGCGAATGATCCTTGGCGACTTTGGATTTTCCTGTCATTGCACTGGTTGAAAAAATGAATGCTTTCCTGTTGGTGGCTTGTGGTAGTGTATCGGCAAGATCAAGCAGAAGTTTATGGTGTTTTCCCCCATATATCCCTGAGCCAAAGCCTATTAGAGAATACTCTTGAAACTCTTCAATATTTATTTGCTGTGGTATTTTTATTTGTGCATCAAGAACTTTTGCGAAGACGCTAGCAATTTTCTCAGTATTTTTATGATGATATGAAAACAAAATTAATAGAGATTTCATTAGCATTCTTCCAATTTGTTATGTTTTGCTGTCATGTTTCACAGTTATTACTACATTTCCCTTTTTGTGCCCTTTATCAACATACCTATGAGCTTCAACAATTTGTTCCATGGGGTAGGTTTTATCAATGATCGACTTTAGTTTCCCCGCCTCGATAAGCTCTCGAAGGAAAATTAGATCTTCAACCTTTTCCTTTCCTGTGGAACCAAAAACTGAACGAAAAACTCCATTTTCCTTCAGCGCTCTCTTACTATGTGAAGATGAACTCTTACCTACTGCATCAAAAATGATATCGTAGGTCTCACCACTTTCAGTAAAATCTTCTTTAGTATAATCAATTACCTTATCGGCTCCCAGGGCTTTCACCCATTCTAAATTTTTAGTACTGCAAACTCCAGTAACTTCTGCACCAAAGTACTTAGCAAGCTGTAAAGCAAAAGTACCCACACTTCCAGAAGCACCATAAATTAGGACTTTCTGCCCGCTCTGGATATTCGCTTTTCTAAGATTATTCAATGCGGTTGGAGCCCCAGCAGGAACGGCGGCTGCTTCCCCATAGGATATATTGGTAGGTTTTATTGCCACTATCCCATTTTCAGGTATACATTTGTACTCAGCATAACCACCTAATTTCTCCCCAAAAGTAGATGCAAAAACCTGGTCACCTTTCTTGAATAATTTAACATCTTCACCTATCGCTTCAATTTCCCCAGCTATCTCCATTCCTAATATATTTCTTCTTGGTTTTCTAATTCCTAATGTCATATGCAACATGACAGTAAATAATTTGGAATCAGGGTGTTTACCTTTTCGAAGAATCGTGTCACCTACATGTACAGTTGTTGCATGTATTTTTACCAGTATTTCATTTTCCTTTGGAGTAGGTTTTTCTACCTCTTTGAGCTGAAGAACCTCTGGAGGGCCGTATTTTGTGTATACAACCGCCTTCATTTTTTTACTATTATTTGCCATTTTTTTTTCTCTTTTTTGTGTATTTCATTAACACCGTTGGTGTTTATCTATCAAACAATTTTAACCCAATAACGTATATTATAAAACTTATAATTACAATTACTAAAAGGTCAAGCCAAATAAATACATCGGTTAAAACACCTCCAAAGAAGATTCGATATATGCCCTCAGTAACATATTGGCTTGGCATGGCATACCCTATTACTCTTGTTGCTTCACCCATGTATATGAATGACCCAAATAACTGTTGTGGCACGATAAAGATGAAAGCTAAACTGCCCGCAGCTCTAGCATCTTTTGCAATAGTAGCAGTAATCAGTCCAAGCCCTACCGAGCAAAAACTCATAAATATCATAAAAAGAAATACCATTACTACCCCTTCAACAGTAAGTTTTGGATTAAAGCCTATGAGAAGTGCAGTTACTAATATTATAGCCGTTTGGATAAGTGGTAGAATTGTATACGATAACATTTGCCCTACTATTACTTCTCCAGAGGTTATCGGAGTTGTTTTCATTCTTCTTTGCACTCCATTATCTCGGTCTCCAGTAACAGCTGACGCGAAGGTAAATATCGTCATAATTCCTGAGTATGCAAATAATCCAGGGACCATATGTTCAAAAATACTTCTAGGAGTCCCGTATGCATCAGGCCCCCATCCATAAACATTACTTAGTGCTAGTCCTAATATTATGACAAGCAGCGCTACAAAAAACAGCGAGAAAAACAGATACATCGGTGTTCTTATCAGTTTCTTCATTTCCATCTTAAAAACTGTTAGAATTCTTTTTCTTTTCATTATTAGACCCCCTCCAAAATTCTTCTTCCGGTAATTTTCAAAAAAACTTCCTCTAAATTTTTAGATTCATGTTCTTCCATCAAATTTTTAGGGGATCCCAGTGCTACTAACTTCCCATAATCAACAATTGCAACTCTATCGCAGAGGGCTTCTGCTTCTTCGATATAATGGGTTGTCAAGATAATGGTTCTATTTTGATTTTTTATAGAACTAATAAATTCCCATGTTGTTCGTCGAACTCGAGGATCCATTCCCACCGTCGGCTCATCTAAGAAGAGGATGCTGGGTTCGTTTATCAACGCAATTATTAAATTTAATTGTCTTTTCATTCCTCCACTATATGCTTTTGCTTTCCGCGTACTGGCTTCAAATAAACCTAATAACTTTAATAGTTTTTCTGCTCGCTCATTTATCTTTTCTTTCGACATCATGTGCATGTTCCCGAAATACTCAATATTTTCTCTACCTGTAAGAAATGGAAATACTGCCGCTTCTTGTGGGCATACACTTATTAATTCCTTAACCTTATTAAGATTCTTCATTACATCATAACCTCCAACTATAGCAGTCCCTTCTGTAGGTTTTAATAAACCACATAGCATATTTATTGTAGTTGTCTTTCCAGCTCCATTAGGCCCCAAAAACCCAAAAAGCTCCCCTTTTTTTACATGAAAAGAAATTCCATCAACAGC
>JABXKB010000206.1 GCA_013375485.1 Promethearchaeota archaeon
TGCTTGTTCTATACCCTCTCCCATTTTCTCCATATCACGCCCCAATTTTTCTAATTTTTTCAGATCTCCAATATTGTTTTTTACAAATTTCATCGATTTCCTAACCAACTCTGAAACTGAAGCTCCTAAACCCTCCGCCCAACCCCTCCATTCTTCACTCATCTCAGGATCAACAGATATATTTATTCTAGCTGCTTTCTTTTTCGCTTTTTCGATATATTTTCTAACTTTTTCACTAAATTTAGCTTCATGCTTTTCAATTTTCTCTTTTAATCTTTCAAGCTTCTCCTTAGCATGTTCGATATGATCCATTGCATCTTCTCCATATTGCTCTAATTCTCCCTTTATATCTCCAACTTCATCAAGTAATGATTCTCGCTCTTCTATAATATCTTCCAGCTCATCCTTTAAATCGTCTTTTATATCTTCAGCTTCATCTTTTAAATCTTCAATCATATCCTTTAAATCATCATGTAGATCATCTAATTCATACATAAGATCATCCCGAATTGTATTCAACTCCAATCTTACCTTACCAAGGTCCTCTCCTCTCGTTTCTTTCTCAACCCTATCATTCCGTTCTTCTTCATTTGACATTTGATTCTTACCTCCTTTCTTTTTTTATTTGTAATTTTTAAATTTGTTTTTATTCTTTTCTAAATTTTCTACGTTAACTTTCACTGGTTTATTAACTAAAATGGCTTTTTCGTGAACTTCAATGTCACCAACATAATATACAATTCCTATAACCTCTGTACTATGGCCAATTCTCACATCTCGTCCTCTTACATCCCCATCAACAAATGTTCCGATAAGATTGACATCTTTTCTGGCTATAATATCGCCATACACTTTATTTGGATGTTTATATATACTTTTTTTGAACAAACGTTCACGACCAATTGAAATATCGGCTCCAGTGATACTACCATGAATAGTTGCTGAGCCTGAAATAATAATATCTTTCTGTGATATAATGTTTCCTTGAACTCTTGATGAGCCTGAAAATTTAATATCATTATGAACTTCGATTTTATTTCCCGCTCGAAGTGATCCGGAATTGATTAAATCCCCCTTAACTGAGATTTCCCCTCCTACCGATGTAGACCCAGAAAAGCGAGCATCACCATCTGCATGAAGAGACCCAATAAGCCTAAATGACCCAGAATTCTTAATATCACCATGAATTGTTAAATTGCCTTGACCTCTTGTTGAGCCTGAGGAACCAAAAGCATTACATTCAAAATCTCCCGCTATTCTAACTGAACCCGAAACATGTAATTCATCATCTATTTTCCCCCCTACAAGTTTTCCTGACCCAGATATTCTCATTTTTTTTTTTTAACCTCCCATGTAATTACAAAAGCAAACTAAAATACTCCGTATTGGTATCTAATTTGGTTTTAAGTTCTTTATAACTTTGATATCCTTTTTCTTTTTTCCCGGTTTTATTCATTTTTTTTTTAACCTCCAATTCTTTTCTTTATAATGATTAAATTATTTGATGATCGTGATAAAAAATAAAAAAAAATAAAATATTTAGAAAATTCTTAAATTTCCATTAAGAGCATTCTTAATGATTATTAATTCCCTACCATCCAAACATTTTTTATTCATTTTTTTTTCCACCGTTTTTTTTTTTTTTTTTTTGAGTGTGTTAATTATTATTTTATTATTTTGATGATCGTGATAAAAAAATAAGAAAAAATTTAGTTAATAATAGATATTGTTATCATACGCTTTTCGAGCGTCAAATTGGTTCTTTAATGCCTGATAAAATTCATAATTATTTTCCATTTTTTTTTCCACCATTTTTTTATTTTTTTTTGTTGTGTATTGTTGTGTATATTTTTTTTCTCTAATCATAAAGTGTGTATTATCATATTTAAATGTTGTGGATCAAAAGTGTATATAAATAAATAAAAAATGGTGAGTATTGTGAGAAGAAGCGGTTTAATCACACCTTATGATATTTTATTGGAGTGTGTATAAAAAAAATTTCTAAAAATGAATACACAATAAAAAAAATATATAAAAAAAGATTATGAAAGATTATTTTATTCTAGAGATGTATTACATTGTGGACAAATTTTTAGATTCTTTTTAATTTCACTTCCACAGTAGGAGCAAATCATTAATTCTTCTTTTTTAACTGAAATATCTCTCTTTCCATTTTCTACTTTCTTATAAACGCTAATTAATTGTCTCTTTTTTCTTAATATGGGGCGTTTTTTCAAGATTATTAATTTATCCCTGATTCCAAGGGATGGAAATGATTTAACATATCGGAAATGGATGCGAATTATGGGGGTAATCTTTACGTTAGTTTCTGCATATCGAGCGATTGGTGTATGGTCATACACTTTATATTAGATCAGATTTGAATAAGTTTGTTTTGCATAGAATCTAGGAATAAATTTCCAGAATAATAAAGAAAAAGTTAAGAGATATTCTATAAAAACGTCAATGTTTATATTTTGCAAACGATTAACATTTAATTAAAATCTAAGTTAAATCCAAAAACAGAATAAGAAGGTGTATATAAATAGAACGAGAAGAAAATCACATAGTTGATAAGGAGGTTGCATTTGAGCATGCTATTACAGGTCTATTAATACATATGCATACAGATCTTAAGAAGTGGGAAGGTTCTAGAGTTGTAAGGGATGATCCAAGTCCTTTAACGATTTATGATGTTAATGGTCAACCCCTATTTTACGAATTTATTATAAAGCAAAAAGGCGAAGTAATTGGGAAGATAAAAACTGCTGCTAGTAAAGTGTTAGGATCATCTGTTTTAACTATAGAAATTTTTCCTTCATATTCAAATAGGGAATTTTTCAAAAAATTCTTTGAGAATATTCAAAAAATTCCTTGGGATATTACTCAAAAAATTCAATCTATCATCGAGAAGGAGTATCCTGGAACTGAGATCAAATCAATGAACCTCCAGATTTGTTATGATTATCCGAATATAGGTTTACTTATTACTCTTATTGACCCAAAAACCAAGGTGATAAAAGACAAAATAATAATCGATGGCTCAACTTTAGAACGAATACCAATAGATAACTACAACATTTGGTCTATGTATGATACGATAAAACCTAGTGATAGACAAGATAAGATTGTTAAATGGGAGTTTGATAATAGATTAGTTCAGTCATTAAAACAAACATGTAAAATTAATGGGTTAGAATTTAAGAAACAAGGGACTCCCGATGGAAGATTTATGCAGATAGTCGAGAACGAATTGAATATTAAAAATTTTCTTAGAACTAAATCGCTTAATGTTGAATATGATTGGGCAGTTCCTCCTCATACTAGGGTGGGAGATGTTGTTTTTATAAGTTTAGGAGGTATTAGTGATTATACTATACCTACTTCATTATATATGATTTTTAGATATCATGGGATCATGCCACCAAATCCAGATAGTATTCATAGTTTATTCCGTGCTAATACTCAGTATAGTGTTAATGAAATTGAGGAATATTTGCCTATTATTAGGGGAAAAATTGACAGAACCCCTACATTTGAAGAGATATTATTAGAAATTGATAATGAAAGACCTGTATTGAAAGCATTAGGTATTTCAGATAAAAACTATATAAATCAACCTGGTAGCGTGGTCTGTGGTTATAGAGAATATGACTATACAGGAATAGATGAGGAGGGTGTTAAAAAAACAATAAGTGCTTCAAGAAGTCTAAAGATCTTTGATCCTAAATTAAGGAGGAGTCATGGCTGGTTACAACCCTATGAAAGGTGGGAATCCTGGGATTTGTATACCTTAACACAAGGAAAACCTGTTGTAAATGTCTATATTACTAAACCAGATTTAGAACCGAAAATTACTATTGCTAGATTAAAATCTATGAATAATGCTAATGATATCAGAAATTATTTAATAAAAAATAGAAATCATTTACTTCGTCAAATAGGGACGACAAGAATAAGAAAAAAAAGCTACACCGGTCGTGAAACAGTTGAACAAATAAACGTTCTCTTTGATTTCGTTTTTAGATATCTGGATTATGAAGAAATATTTCGTTATTTAAAAAGTATAGATCTTGGGGTTTATTATGACGACGAACTCAAGAAAGGTTTTCAAATTGGGTTCTACAGTGACATTTGCAATCTTATTTTGAATTATAATCATACTGATATTGCTAGAAGATACTTAGAATACCATATTTACCATTTATTTCCCTATTTTTTCGAGATCAAGGATAGAGACGAAGAAGTCCGTAGTGTTTTA
Source organism: Promethearchaeota archaeon (assembly GCA_013375485.1). GTDB lineage: Archaea > Asgardarchaeota > Lokiarchaeia > Sigyniarchaeales > SOKP01 > Loki-b32. Next base: position 4,262 of record JABXKB010000206.1, read on the forward strand.
TTGAGAATAAAAGATGCTTGGTTGCCTTATTGTAGAATGTTAGATAAAGATGACTTAAAGGTATTAAGAAGAATATTTGGAACAGATTTCCATGAGGAATGGTGTTAATTGAAGGAACAGATCAGTATAATCTTTAAATATAAAGTTTACTTGAAAAAATAGAAGATACAGAATTACTTTATCATAATGTAAGTAGTTTATTTTATTTTAGAGAAGTATTACATTGTGTACATTTTATTAGATTTTTTTGAATTTCACTTCCACAGTATGGGCAAATCATTAGCTCTTCTTTTTTAACTGAAATATCTCTCTTTCCATTTTCTACTTTCTTATAAACGCTAACTAATTGTCTCTTTTTTCTTAATATGGGGCGTTTTTTCAAGATTATTAATCCAACAACTAAAATAAATATAGTCGGCAATATGAGAACCATTAAATATGAAACATCAAAAAAATCAATTGTAGATCCTGTAGCTGAATCTATTGTTCCTGATTCTACAATTATATCATAAAATCCAGATCCAGAATTAATTTTTACTTGGATATAATGATCTCCAGTTTTAGAAGCTGTAAAATGCATAGTCTCCCCAGTATATCCACCACTATTAACTGAAAACCCTTTTATCATATAAGGAGTTTCTCCTATTCTTAAGGATATTTCCATACCCCAAAAGTCACTAATATCTACATCAATTGTGTACTGAGATCCTTCTCTTAAAGTGATCAAATATAATTTTATTTCGAAATTCCAACCATGTTCTGTCGATTTACGTGTATTAAGATATAAGTTTGTAGATAAAGCATAGGGAATTGTTGCGGTAAATAATAAAGGTATTAGAGAACCTAGCATTAAAATTAAAAGAGGTTTGAATTTTTTCATTGCTGTTCATTTTTTATTATTTTTGTTTTAGATATAAATCTCATCAACAAATATGCTATTTCTATTATATTGGATATACGGGGATTTGTATATACTATTAAGAGGCTAATTCTATATAATATTTTTTATATGAAATTTTTTAAAAAAAAGTTTCTTTAAAAAAAATAATTTAACAAGCTCAATTAAATACTAATCAAAAAAAACGAAACTGTCCTGTAAAAGCTAAATAGAAACCGAGTATAATTGTACTTGTAAAGAATATAAAAGAGTATATGTTCCATTTATAATGCCAAGTTCTTGTTTTTTGATCCCTTATTCTTGATTTCTTTAGACCTGTTATAACACCTGGTATTAAGAATATAATAGCAAGTAATGCTAGTATACCATGAACTGTAAAAAATATAGCCCCTCTATTTAGGATTGTAGAAATCATCCAATATATAAAAGCGCTAAGGGATGTTAAAAAATATGCAATTGAAAATGTAATATGGAATTTCTTATTAACAAATTTAGGTAAATCATGAAATAATTCTGTAACTGGTGATCGTTTTAATCCAGAAATCATAGCAATCCCTCCAAAAAGAAAAGCAACAGACAATAAAAAGGCATGTAAAAACCAATTTGTGAGTTGTGTGCGAGTGGCATTATCACTCCATCCCTGACTTTCCCAATAACCAATATAATCATAATTCACAATCTCAATTCTTACTACCCATTTCACCCATTTATATCCTAGTTGATTAGGAGCTACTACTCTTACGGGAAATCCTTGTTCTACAGGAAGAGGTTCTCCATTCATTTTATAGGCTAGAAGAGCGTTATCATCATTTACTTCTTCGATTGTCAATGAAGAGGAATAATCATCTGCTGCATAAAACACCACATCTACTGCACCTGTCTTTAACTGTGTCATGTTTAGTAAAGCTTTGATTGGAACTCCTTTCCAAATGGCTGTTCCCGAAGGACCTTCAACACATTGTAATGTTCCACGTACTTCTTTTGAAGGTTGAGAAGTAAAGTTGGAGTAAGAAAAGGTTAAGGATTTGTTAACATGACCATCAATAATTAATGTCCAAGAATTAGTGTTAAGCTCTGGGATTTCCCCTTTTGTAATAACAAAAAAATCATCATTTGGAGTAGTCATATTCCTACTGATTAAAAGAGCAGTAAGTGCTATTAAGGGGATACATAATAAAATGAAAATTCCAGTAAATTTCATAGAAGGTTTTTTAATTCTATTCATAGAAAATACTTAAAATATGAAGTCCAAATTATATAAATAGAGAATTGAAAAGAAAGTTTTATAATATAACATTGAATAATTTCTAATTTTAAAAGTTCCTGACTATAATTTATAAGATTACGATTATAATTTTCAATTTATTATTTACTTTCAAATTATTAGAGATAATTTGCCTATAATGCACGAGATTTTATATAGCAAGGATACTTATTTTCTTAAGGCTAAATTTAATTGAACCCTAATTATTCTATTATAAAAAACCGGGGAATTAAGAAAATGACTCAGAATAATAAAGAGTTATATGAAAGGAGACATCTTAGTAGTTCGGTAAAGAAGATAAAACATCTTAAAATCGGTGTCATAATAGCAATTGTTATCGGAACAATATTTATTTCTATTAAAGCCTTTGAGGATATTAGTATTGATCTGATTAATTATCAAATGCAACAAAACCGAGTAGAGTATAATAATAATTTAATAAATTATGAGGAGTATGATAATAGACGAGATTATTTAGAATTAAAACAATATGAGGTTGTATTGATGGCTTCAATAGCCAGTAATACCGCAAAGATCAGTTTAAATATTGCAATTTCTTTTATAATGGTAAGTTTCTTATCAATGTCTTTTGATGAATTTTTTGATAAAAAAATGCGCCGATTAAGTTTAATCATCGCAATAATTCTACTATTATTTGTAGTGTCTTCAATTTTTATACCCAATCAAATTCTTAATTATCCATACTATTACTAAATTATTAATTTTTATCTAATTCTTTACAGTCTAGTATTTTTAAATTCTGATTGAGTAATCTTTATAGATGTCAGTAGATATTTTTCAAGAAAAAAAATGTGGGGTTTGTAACCAAATTATTAGTTTTGAAGATTATTGCAGGGATAATCCTTCAATTTCATCACAAAGAGCACAAGACTTCTGGGAAGATTCCTTATTCTTAATTTTTTGCCCTGATTGTTTTTTCAACCTCTCAGAAAGACCATTTAAGCAAAAAAGAGGTTATTTAAACTACTATAGTAGAATAAAAAGATAATTAGAATCGTTAAACCTAATTTTTCTTAATTCTATTCTTAAAATAAATCATTGAGTTGCAGCAAATTGCTAAAAACTGTTTTTCCCTTTTTTGTAAGTTTTTAGGAACGTACATTACTTCCTGTAATTAGAGTAGTAGTTGTGTAAAAAATCTAATGCTCGTGGAATTTGCCAATCTTCTGCGGGTTTATAAGCTGATTTTGGTACATTTATTTCTTTTGGTTCCTTATTTTCGGAAATTGCTTTAAGAACGGCATTTTTAAGATCATTCAAGAAGGTTAATTCCTCTTTAATATAATTTTTTTTTACTATGGGTCCATGTCCGGGTACAACTGCTTCAATGTTAAGTGTTAACATAAATTCAAATGATTTTATCCACTTTTCAGGATCCCCAGTAGGATCACTGATAAATGGCCAGAATCCAGCTGCAATTTCGTCTCCTGCAAATAAGATTTTCTCATTTGGAAAATAGGCATAAGAAGAGCAGCCTGTATGCCCTCCTGAATAATAGAATTCAACTTGTAAGGCATTATCAGTGATAACACGTTTTTTATCAAATCCCTTCTCTGGAATTATGATTTCTATTTCATCAATAAATTGAGCATACTCTGGTTCACTTTTTTTCCATTCATTAAAAGCTTCTTCAGTCCAAGCTTTTTCTTTTTTTTCTTTTAAATTCTCAATTAAATCATAACAACCAAAAATTTCTACATCTTTGAATGGAGCAACACCGAAAACATGATCACTATGATAGTGAGTTATAAAAAGATATTTTACCGGTAATCCATATTTTTTTTCCAATTTATCTCTAAATTCTTTTGCTTGTCTTGGAAGCAGTAAAGGATCAATTACAATAATGAAGTTATCCAAAATAACCACCCCCGCATTTAGATCGAAATAATCCTTGTAATTAGCAATAATTGCATGCGGTGATACTTCCTTAAGTTCAATTGAGATATCAATTGGTTTTTTATTCATATTAATCGACTTATTATTAATCAAGAAAATTCCTAATATTCTCAATTTTAATTTATATGATATAAATCTTTTCCAATTAGAAAAAGTCAAATCATAAAATTTGATCACAATAAATAGATTATATTTGAATTAGAGAAAATTGCATTTGGTTAATTAAAAAAAATTAGAAAAAAAAAATGGAAAAAAGATTTATCCCGCAGTACTAGCGGGGATTAA
>JABXKB010000207.1 GCA_013375485.1 Promethearchaeota archaeon
TTCAGTAGAGTTCTTTATTAATCTATCTTTAAGTAATTTCTGAATGTAATGATTAACTTTTCCAGAAGTCCAATTTACTTCTTTTGTTAGGTCATAAATAGTTAATCCTGGCTTTTTATTAATAGTTTCATACAAAAAACACTTGTTCTTCATAGAATTAAGAAATCTGATTTTATTTGCTTTTTCTAACATTTTTTATCACTTTTTGATTTTTTTCAATATGTATATAATTAAGAAGATATATAAATATTTTGCGAAACGAAATATTTTGTATGGGTAAAAACAAATTTTAGAAATTAATATTATTAATATGATATTATTTTAATTTATTCCCTACTTTCCATCCTTTTTAATTAAGTTCATAAGTCGTTTTTCTTTTAGTTGGATGTTTAATTATTGTTTGAATAAAAATTTAGTAACCTAAATTCTGACATAAAGAGAAGGGATGTCGGAAAAAATTACAGGTGACTAATAAACCAAGGTTAATTCGTTTTGTTAAACCTGATAAATATGCAATAGTACTATAGCCTTCCAGCATTGGTGCCTTAACTGGTCCATGAATAATGCCATATTGAGTTCCCAGCTGCAAGAGGTGATCCATCACACATAAACTATAAAATCCTTTATCATCTGCGGTCTTAGTGATTTCTGCCAGTTTTTCTACAATATTGTCAGGGCTTCCTGGTCAATCAAATTTTCCTATATGTAATCCAATTTTCATATTTATTACTTTCTAACGTTTATTTCTATAAAATATTCTCGTTTATTATTATTACATGCATTATTTTTCAGATTATTGAACCATAGACTCTATTTTGAGAGGTTTAAAGGAAAATTCAGAAATTAGTCGTTAAAGTTAATAGATATCTCTAAGATAAACCATTGAATTATAATTTATTAGAGTTACTGTATTAGTGAACTAATTACAAATTAATAATCATGCCTATTAAAAATTTTCAATGTTGCTTCCTGGTATAGTCATACTGTCAATTCTTTGATAATCTTTTTCTGTTAGTGTCACATTCAATGCATCCAGATAACCTTCTAGTTGTTCCATAGTACGTGGACCTATAATGACACTAGTTATACCAGGTTGTGTTATAACCCAAGCAAGAGAAAGTTGGCTTATTGTACACCCTTTTTCGTTAGAAATCTCTTTGAGAATATCGAGTAACTCATAAAACTTTTTGTTTAAAGCATTAACATAGTAAGAACCCAAATCATCGAATGTTAGCCTTGAGTCCTCTGGGAATGGTTCACCCTTGCGATATTTACCCGTTAAAATCCCTCCTCCTAAAGGTGAGAAGGGCAATATAGCGATATTATATTCTTGAGCCATTGAAACGATTTCTCGTTCGATCTCTCTATCGTAGATATTGTAACGCGGTTGTTCACTCACAAATCGATTCAAATGGTATTTTTCTGACACCCAGAGACCCTCCATAATTCTCCATGTAGGAAACATACTTGTTCCAATATATCGAACCCAACCTCTTCTAATAAGGTCATCTAGAGCTCGCAATGTTTCATCGATCGGAATATCAAGAACAGGGCGGTGTAACTGGTAAAGGTCAATATATTTGGTTTGCAAACGCTTCAAAGAAGCCTTACATGAAGTTATTATGTGCTTTCGACTTAATCCTCTAGCATTTGGATCTTCAGGATCCATATGACCCCAAACTTTTGTGGCTAAAATTATTCTTCCACGTTTCCCATTTGCAGATAAGGTATTCCCAATAATCTCTTCACTCCAACCAACTTTTCCCTTACCATTGAAACGACCATAGAGATTGGCAGTGTCAATAAAATTGTGGCCAGCTTCAATATAATGATTGATTATTTCAGCTGCTTCCGCTTCTGGTGTTCTCACACCGAAGTTCATGGTTCCCAGACAGAGAGGACTAACTTTTACCCCTGTTCGCCCAAGATTTCGGTATTGAACTTTTTCATTCGTCATCATAAATCTTCTATATTTAAATTTTGTATTTGTTTTTTAGAAGCTCATAAAATTATCAAACAAAAGATCTTCTTTATCATACACCTTTAAAATATGCTAATATTATAAAATTTACAATATACTAATTTTTAAAAAGGTTCTTGATTATAATTTTTGTGTCCATAGGTAACCTAAATACATTAAAACTTCAGCTGCTTTTTGTAAAGCTAAAGTAGGGATATATTCTTTTCTAGAGTGAAATAATTCTCCTCCTGTAAAGATATTTGGTGTTGGAATTCCTTTTTCACTGAGTATAGTGCCGTCAGTTCCACCTCTAATAGAATGCAGTTTTACTTCTAATCCAGCTAACTCTATTGCTTTTTTCGCTAGATCAATCACAATTTTATCTTTCTCTAAATATTTTAACATATTTTTATATTGATGTAAAAAATCTAACTCAATTTTTAGGCCAGGATAACGAAGCTCATATAATTTTTTCAGATTTTTAAGGTAATCTGTTCTTCTCTGGTTATTCTTTAATTCAAAATCCCTTATTATTAGTGTAGCATTGGCTTCTTCTGATGTCCCTTGTAATTTATTTACATGAAAAAAACCTTCTCTCTCTTCTGTATGTTCAGGAGTCTCTGCTTCAGGCAATTCACTTAAAAATCTACAAGCAATATAGATCGCATTTATCATCAAATTTTTAGCATATCCTGGATGCACATTTAATCCCTTAAACTTAATAATTGCTCGCCACGCATCAAAACATTCAATTTCTAATTCTCCCATTTTACTCCCATCAACAGTATAACATACTTCAGGGAGTTTTTCCTTATCAATTTTATGTATACCTCTTATTATTTCCTCATCAGGAGTAAAACAAATCTTAATTGGACTATGCTTTAATTCCGGAAATTTTTTCCATGCTGCTAATGTAGTTACAATCTCAGCAATACCAGCTTTATCATCGGCTCCTAATAAAGTATCCCCTTGTGAAGTTATTATATCAAGACCAATATAGTCTTCTAAATTAGGTGAATCATTAATAGTTAAGCTCAATTTAGGATTTTGCGCAAATCTTATTTCAGTACCATTATAATTCTTATGAATAACAGGCTTTACATCTTTACCACTTACTGCTGGAGATGTATCCAAATGTGCTATTAACCCAATTGTTTTTGTATTTTCATACCCTTGACTAGGTGGTAAATATCCATAAATGAAACCCAAATCATCATGGACAACATCTTCTAGATTAAGCTCTTTTAATTCTTCAACTAATATTTTACCTAATTCAAGTTGATTCTTAGTTGATGGAATGGAATCTGATTTTTCATCAGAAGTTGTCCAAATCTTTACATATCTTAAAAACCGTTCTAAAGCATTATTTAACAAAAACTCTTGTATTTCTTTTGTAAGTTCCATATCACTGAGAGTTAATCTTAAATTATGGCAAGTTCTTTATATTTTCTTTACCATTTATCATATGACTAATGGCAACCTTCTATTTAAACTTTTGCCATTTTTTCTTAAACTTTTAAAAATGGAAAATTTTTATATAATATACTGCCGTAATTTAATATGATTTAATAATTGTACATTCAAATAAACTTCTCTCTAGTGAAGAAAATCCAGTGCAATTTCTATATGTAAATATTGTCTTGAAAATCGCATTTGGAATTTTTGCGTTTATTGGCTTTATTGTCATAATAATAACAATAGTTATTTTTAAGCATGTAAGGTTACAAAAAGACAAAACACTTTTTTAAATATCAATATAAAAATAAAACTAAATTACATTTCAGCTTCTTTTTCGATAATAGAAATATAATCGTTTAATGCTGTTTCCCAAGTTTTTTTTATCCCATTGTAAAGATCAAATAAATCGTGATCAGCTCTTTTAGCTTTACCATATCTAAATTGAAAGAAATAAGAATTGATAAATGGTCTTATCAGGTCAAATCCTTTTAAAAATTTTTTAAAATCTTTAGCATCTAGAACTAAACTGATGCAGAATTTGTTAGAAGATTCAACATATATAACGAATTGATAAGGGAGTTTAAAAAAACATGATAAGACATTGTTTACAGCTTCTTCAATCTCAAGAAAACAATAAAAGTAAATAGACTCTTCAGTTTTAAGTAAAGAATAATCTAAATAATACCCTTTTATTATATCTTTTTCTTCTAATTTTTGAATTCTTATACTTATTTGTGCTTCAGATAAATTGAGAGTTTCTTTAAGTTCTTTTAATGTAATAGAGGCATCTTTCCACATATTTTTTAATAACATAACATCTTTATAATCAAAATCTACGATATCTACATCTAATTCTGTTTCAAAATTAAACTCCACTTCTTTGTTTTTTTTTATCGTTTTAAGATAATCATACCATTCTTCCCATTTATATATCCATCCTCTTTCAGGGTTGAAAAAAGTAAGATCTTTATTTTTAATTCTATAGTTCACCAATTCAAAAATATAATAATCAGAAATATACCCCGTTCTTTTCATAGCATCTAATAAATCTAAATTTATATTTGGTTGATTCAATGAAAAAACAGACCTTATCAAATATCCATTATATTTTCCATAAGTAGAATAATAATGATATATATATGGTATTTTCTTGAAAATGTTTAGTAGTCTACTCTGCATCTTTTGATTTACATCTAATACAATTATGTTTTCTCCCAAACCAAGTTTACGTTCATGGGTTTTCATTTTAAGAGGTTTGAGATACCCTTTTTCTTTCAATTTATTAATACGGTATCGTATCGTTCTTGAGGGATAACCGAGTTTTTCGCTTAAAATATCAGTAGAAATCTTAGGTCCATAATCTTCTATTGTTCGCATTATAGCTAAATCTTTATCATCGAGCTCTGTCATTTTTTACAATTTGATATTATTAAATCACATTAAATTACGGCAGTATATTATATAAAAATTTTCCATTTTTAATAGTTCATAAAAAAATGGCAAAATATTAAATAGAAGATTGCCATTAGTTATATTGAAAATGGTAAAGAAAGTATAAAAAACTTGCCATAATTTAAGATTAAAATTAGAGGTGAATTTCGAATTTCTGAGCCCTATAATTTAAAAAGTAAGGAAATTTTAGAAGAAATCGAATCTATAAAGAAAAAATATAAAGGAAATATACACAAATCATATTTATATCACCTTATTTTGGGCATACATACAGTTCGGGGTGTTTCTATTCCTTATTTTACGATATGGGGTGGGTTAACATTTTTCCAAATAATGATATTGCAGAGTTATTTCACATTCATGATATTTCTTTTTGAAATACCTTCTGGAGCTATTGCAGATTTCTTAGGGAAAAATAAGGCACTAACGTTATCTGCATTATCTCTAATTTTTGCTACAGTATTTTACAGCCTTGTTCCAAATTTATGGTTATTTTTTATAGCAGAAACGTTTTGGGCGCTCGGAATTGCATTAATATCAGGTACAGATGAAGCCTTTATATATACTACATTAAAGACACTTGGTAAAGAAAAAGAACTTCCAAAATATATGGCGAGAAACCGGACAATGTACCTTGGTGCACAAATATTTTCTGCACCATTAGGTTCAGTCATTGCTAAATATGTTTCATTGCAATTTACTATGATGTTGTTAGGTTATATATATGCTTTAGCTTTTATAGTTTCATTTTCATTTAAAGAACCTCATTCCAAGAATAATAACCATAAAACTGACCGATATTTAAATATAATAAAAGACGGTTTTAAGCAATTAAAAAGAAATAAGATTCTAAGAATTCTGTGTTTAGACAGAGTATTAATTGAATCTTTAATTTTTATTCTATTTTGGACGTATCAAATATATCTTGGAGCTGTTAATGTTCCTATACTATTTTTTGGTTTTGTAACTTCCGCAATAAGTGTGGTAAACTTAATTTTTATAAATGTTATACCCATGATTTCGCAGAGAATCAAGAATAAATTGATCCTTTTAATCTCAGTTGATATAATCTGTGGTATTGCATATATTTTTTTAGGATTTACTTTTAATGCTATATTAGGTATTTTATTAATCCTTACAATCGTAGCAACTGGATATCCTAGATATCTAATATATATTAATGGTATAAATAAACAGGTTGAGTCTGAAAATAGAGCAACAGTTCTCAGCACTATTAACATGTTTACAAGTTTCTTAAGAGCACTTATTCTCCCATTTATAGGAATTATTCTCGAATGGAATGTTTTTATTGTTTTTATTTTTATAGGAGGTTTAATCATACTTTTGACTCTAGTGACACGAGTAAAAAATGATTATCTTTAAAATTTTAAATTCTCTTTTTTTAAACAAAAGGAGTTATCTTTTTGATATTTAAATAAAATTAAAAAAAAATTTAAATCCTAAAAAACAAAATGAAAGATGTTAGTTCTAATTGAAACTCATCAGAATTACCCATAGCACAGTCCGTTGAATTAATAGGGAGAAGATTTAATTCATATCCAAGTTCAAAAATAGTAGGAAATGACATAATACATACAAATTATTTTACTTCTATTTAAAGAGAATTAACTACTAGTGGTTAAGCTCTGGGAGATAAGTATATATCTTACTACAGATATATGATTATTTACTCCGGTGTCCGTAAAAACACCGTAAAGTGAAAATGTAAAGTGTAAAATAAGTATAGCAAAAAAATTTTTTAATTCAATAATTTGTCTATTAGATTGCATATTTATAAAATTCTAATTCATTCCGTTTGGGAAATCCTTACAAAGCACGATAAAGATTTTGAAGGCGATATAGTTAAAGATGGAGAATTCTTCTGCGTTAAAAACCCTGATTTTAAGCTTTACTTTCAAATCATGGCTGGATATGTTGACTCAGCAAAGAAGTATTACGAAGAACTAAAAAAACTGAAATGAGATTAAAAGAAATTCTGTTAAAAAAAAGAAAAAAAACTGAATTGCCTGTGAAAATGAAATAATTACGCAAAGAATTAAAACTGTTGAACGAAAGATTAGCCAATTACATTTATTAGCTTAGTCTGGATAGAATGTCGAGTTTTAACTCATTGGGCGTGGGTTCAAATCCCGCATATGTTGTCCTTTAGCCGCGGGGACACCTTTTTTATCTATTTATTATTTGTATATCTTTATTAGCACGGTTTTTAATATTTCCTAAATATCTTTGATATCTCTTAGTTTTTATTATTGATTTATTAAATCTTAAACTATCTAACGATAAAATTAACAAGTCTCAACAAAATACCAAAAATTAATTTTCACATTACATTTAAATATGACAAAATAAATTCTAAATTTAAGACATTTGAATTTCTCTTCTTCTAGTCTCCACCTCTCTATCAAACAGTTCCCTTGCTGTTTTTGTGTAGAACTCATTTCTTTTTCTAAATTCATAATGCTCTTGAGGAGTTGTCTTATATGATTCAAGGTCGCTATAGAATTGTTCTTTGAAGGCATCAGACATCGCATCTGCATCAATTAATAACTGTTTCTCTAGCTCCTTTGGGTTTTGAAATTTATGTGCTACCACAATATCAATCACTTTTTCTATTTGGCTTCTGTTATAACCCACTTCCGTTAAGATTTTATTTATAATCGAAGGTGCATGTTTCAGATGTAAACGTGATGCCTCAAGTTTGTCTGCTTCGTTATTACTCTTTTGTAATTCTACCGGAACTTTGGCCCAACCAACATCATGTAAAATCGCGGTCGGAATTAGAATGTCTTCATCACCTTTTTCTTTTTCCAACAGTAATTCCATTGCGTTAATGACTCCCTGAGTGTGGAGTACAGCATCCTTCTTTATCTCTTGCCTTAGGTAAGGTAGGGCTAACTGTCGCATTCTCTCGAAAATTTCTTTCATACTGTCTTTCTAACCTTCATTCCATTTAATATTGGGGGGGATCCTGAGCAAGGGGTCTTTGGCCTCCCTCTGTACATGCCAAGAGTTTCTTTTGGTTAAGCTTTTATTTTTGAAAGAAAGGATTAGTGCCGAGGGAGAATCTTGTAAACTTTTTTTTCGCTCGGTTCTTTAAGTTCTCTACCTTCCGCTTTTGCTTTCTACCTGGCAAGCTGGGTAACGTTGTCAATGTAATCGAGTAGCCAAGGGTCATTTTTGCAGTTCTCTTTTTTGTTTACTATCTTTTCTATGACTTTGGCGTGATTGAATTTTCTAAGTTTGAACTCGAGAAATTTTTTACTATCTTATTTTTTAAAAAGAACTATTGTTATAAAATATTATATGTGACTATCCAAAAATATGTTAAAAACTCAATTTTAAGATTTTTAACCCTTTTCCCAAGAATCTCGTCAAATTTTTCCCTTGTTGGAAAATTTTTCAATATTTCATATTCTCGTCCATTTTGTAGCTTTCTTATTTGATATGTATTTCCATCATTATCAATTCGACATATTGGAATACTGCTTCCCGCTCTATGAAAATTGTCTATAAAGATAACAAGAGCCCCAGGTTGAAGCCGAGAATGAAATACATTGATAAAATCGTTCAATTTAGATATTAATATATGAGACCACCACGAAAACGCAAATCCAGCTGTAAAATTACCTCGAATTTTTTTCAAAGAATAGGAATCATCTTGGATAAAGGTTACTTTTTTCAATTTAATTAGCTTATTTTTTGCAATTTTAAGA
>JABXKB010000011.1 GCA_013375485.1 Promethearchaeota archaeon
ATCTTTTTATTTCCTGATATCAATAAATCGACAGACAATTTATATTGGAATGTCCCGAATAAGGCGAAAATATATTCATTATTATGCAATGAGCATAACCTTAACAAAGAACGCGTAGAGAATAATGTCAACAAGTTACAGATTAATTATGAGAAGTGTAGACACTACTTTGTTCATCAAAAAACTATCAACAAAACAGTGCAACTCAAACTTTTTTAATATGGAGATAGCACATCTCATTTTTTGTTTAAATACTCTTGTTATAATCATAATGTAAGGAAAATTTGAAAACTAAGATTATCATGGTTCAGACTCTAAAAAAACAATCATATGAAGCTGACAGTATAGAAGAGTATTATAAAACATTTTATATAGCTCAACAAAAATTTAAGCCAATAGTTTTAAATTATTTGTTCAGGAATGTAGCTCTTATTACTAAACAAGAAAATATACGCGAAATATCTAAGAGGGAATATAGCCAAATTAGTAAAACATTATCAGTTCCAAAAGCTATTGTCCAAAAATTCATTAGTAAATTTTTAGAAGATTTACAGTTATTTAGAAATTTTTTACTAAACAATCCTGAGATCCTTAAATCGAAAGATCAAGAGAGAAAAGTTCGTATCTATTTGCATAAACTATATCGCATGGCTCCCATTTTTGATTATAAGAGAGCACGTGAAAATGCTGGAATTCTTAAAAAAAAACTGGATCATTTATTTTTTTGGCCTCAGGTGATGACTCAGATCGCGGTTATTATTTTTATCACTGATATTCTTGATAAAAACAGCACTCAAAAGATAATCCAATCAAATTTAAGAACATTCTGTTCTTGTTCGGCATACGCGTTTCATAGAACACGTAATAAGGTTGGGTTAACTTCAGAATATATTAAAAGTCTATAAATGAAGTTTTATGTAATATGACAGAGAGAGTAGAAGAAATCTATCAAGCGTTATTGAAAGCAGGAGTTCAAGAAAAGGAAATACTTCAAAAGCTCGAAGAGAAGGAGTTTGAATATCTTACTGAAACTTAGTTTATCTGATAATAGTTCTTCAATAAAGGTGAATATCTGGGGTCTAATAGTTCCAGAAGTTCTTAAATCGATTGAAGATGGCATGAATGTTCGGCTATCTAGTGTAGTAGTAAAAGAAAATACATATTCAAATACAAAAGAACTCAGTTTTACTAAAAGTTCCAAGCTTGAAAGCATTTAGTGATTATAGATCATAGTATATCTTCTCTTTTTGAGAGTAGAGTCTATTATTCTTCCATCTTTTATCTTTATTATTCCAAATTAAATTTTTTAAAGGATTATATGATTTCAGAAAGTCTAAATCACTATAAATAGATTTAAGGAGCTCTATTCCTTCTACTAAATCTTCTAAGAATATATAACATATACCTGATATTATTTTTAGCAATTTCTTTTTTATCAGAGTTTTTTAGAGCTTCTACTCTCTCATCATACTCAGTTTGCATAAATTCGCAATTTGGCGTGGAGAAATAACTTTAAACCCTTCTAAATATTATTTCTATTTTCGAAATCATATAATTTTCTAATCTGGTCAATATACCATACTTTTCTATTATATTCTTTTCTATCAACATCCCAGACCAAACGATGTAGTGAATACCTTATAATAATTTTTCTTTTTTTCTTTTTCTTCTTTTTAGTCATTATGTCTGAATTCTTCTTTCTCTAATCCTATTTCCTATTCTTTTATTTTTCTGTTTTTAAATTCTATTGAAAATTCAGATCCATATTTCTATATACAAAATTTTAAACACTTCAATTATCTCTCTTGATAATTAAAACAATATGGGTATTTAATGTCAATATGAATTATTCTTCAAAGATGCAATATTATGTTTCATTGAATTAATTTGACACAATTAAAATATGAATTAAAAAGTAAAGAATACAAGTAAATTCCATGGATTTCAAAAATCACACCATATTGTTGAACAAGTATTAAATATGAATTGTGAAAATTTTGCTTTTTTATTTTTTTTTAAATACTTTTAAAATATTTTTTTACGATGTTGTTAAAAAAATATAAGTTCATAATGATTTTAGGTATCATCGTCGGGTCATTGTTTTTTAGTATTTCTCCTCATTCTCATAAGAAGGAATTAGATGTCTCCAGGTTGAATTCTTTTCCGAATACTTCAGGGAACAACTTTGATTTAGTAGATAATATATTAGATACAAAAATAAATTATCATAATATCTTAGGCTATTTTCCTCAATTATATCAACCTTCATTACAAGCTACGTATTATACTTTATATATCCTGAGTGAGATCGGAAGATTATCCAGTATTAATCAAACCGAGATGGTAAACTACATTCTGAGTTGCTATAATCCCAGTTCACATATATTTATAGACGATTATGCCCGAAGATATTTAGATACCGACATTTCCAAGATGTATTATCCCTATACATCTCTGTTAGAGGTAAATTGCTATGCTCTATTATCTATTAGCATTCTAAATAGCTTAGATTTAATTGATATCCAAGAATCAATTGATTTTATCTGGAGTTGTTATCAGCCAATTACCAGTGGATTTATGGGACAATCGTATGACTATTGGTTGCCTGACCATTTTAAATTATCCACTGCGGATAATACCTATTTTGCCATAACCACATTGGACCTGCTTATGAGTGACTGGAATGGCTATCTAACTGAGAGAAGCGATCTTATTCAATATCTAGAATCTTTACAATCAACCAATGCTTTTTTCTGGTATTTTGGGGGGTTTGAAAATGATAAAGATAACTCACTTGAAACGATAGACATTTTTGAACCCAATTTACTATCCTCCTATTATTGTATCAAGGCTTTAGATATTTTTGGTATAGTAGATGTTATTAATATGAATAATTTTTATCAATACCTAGGAGGGTTATATGATCCAGTAACCTTTAGCTTCCAAATGGCACATTTTTTACCTCTCGGGAACTACGGGAATAGTATCGCTACCTCTTTAGGCTTGATTCTTTCTGATCTCACATCTTATAGTAGTATTGATAGAAATAATGTAATTAATTTCATTCTTAATAATCGCAATAGTAAGGGTATCTGGGACTATTCTACTGATTTTCTTTATTGTGAATTAATTGATACATATCAAGTAATAAGATCTTTATCGAATTCAGGAGAGTTATCACAATTATCAGAAGGTGATAAAGACTCAATCTCGACTGCATTAACCGATTTTGCTAGTTACTATGGATTTTCCTTGCTCTCTGAAGAATATACCTCTATTAATTTGTTATATGCTATAATTAATACATTTGACTTGTATAATAGAACTTCTGATTTAGATTATCAATATCTCTATTCCATGATTGAAGATTCTTGTGTATACCTTTCTGTTTCAGATTGTGAAGGATTTAATGCGGGTTTAATTTTTGAGGACACGTTTAGAAAATATCGTTCTTTCCCTATTGAATATTACTGTTCTGGAACCCAACAGTACTTTCAATATGTTGAGAATTCATTATTATCTCATAAAAATACTTTTAATGCTTTGAGCTCATTAAAAATTCTTGAGATGATTGATGATTTTGAAATCGCTCATAATTTAAATGATTTATTGCAATCTATCTTGGATAGTCAATTTTTAGAAAATGGATATGATAATTATGGGGGTTTTTTACCATTTCTAACATTTTCTGTAGGCACTCCTGAGTATCAAGATAAAAAGATCTTTGTTGACTATTCTTATTACGCAATTAAAATTATGGAATTGCTGAGTGATTATTTAGGGTTAGGGGATATCACTAATCTTGGGTTCGATATACCTGTTCTTAGTAGTTATATTCATAGTTATATTTTCGAGGATGTAAATTACCAATATTTTTCTCCTGGATATACCATGAATCCTGCGACTCTAATCGAGAATACCTTCTATGCTGTATATACCCTAAAAAGGATAGGGTTATATGATTTGGATGAGATAAAAGTTAAGAATTTTTTATTAGATTACATTAATTATTCAAACATAAAGAGTGTGTATTATACCTATAAACTTTCTAAGATCTTAGATGAAGATATTCCGCTTAATTATGACCTTATTTATCAACTCATTGGAGATATATATTCAGAAGAGAACCATGAATATTATTTAACCACCGACAGGAAAAAGATTGATCAAGAAATTGTATTATGGGTTTCTGAAATGACGGTAGAAGATCTTAGTGACTCAAGTACTTTCATCAATATTGATCATCTTGAGGGGTGCGAGTTTCTATCTACTGGAAATAATATAACATTTACAATTAATGCAAAATATAGCGGAACGTATTGGTACTGGATTGATGGGATTCTTGTTGATTCGAGTACTTTCAATCCAGATGGAGATACCTTTGTATATTCATTAGATGGATATACAGATAAAATTAAAGATTATACCGTAAAAATAAATGCAACTGCTTTAGACGATACATATGGAGAGATTATAGCTATGTTTAGCGTCTATTCTGAATCAAGCACTATTGTAAATATTATTTCATTAGAAAATTATGAATATATGACGATAGGACATACCATCACATTTTCACTCCATTCTCAATATCCAGATTGTTACAATTTTTCAGTGGACAACATTGAAATAATTTCCGATACATATTATGATGGGCAAGTATTTCAGTTTTCTATTGATGGTTATGGAGTAGAAACACATGAGGTGGAAATATGGGCAAGAGGATTAGATGGAAAAGAAGGAAATGCATATTCTACGTTTATGGTTTATTCTACTTCAGAAACTACAATTACTATTCATTCTATTGATAATTATGTGTACAACTCAACAGGTAATTTTATTAATTTTAGTATAAGTTCAGATTTTCCAGAAAATTATTCTATCGAGATTGATGGGGAGATTGTAGAAAAAAGTACCTACATAAGTAATGAATCGATATTATATTCAATAGATGGGTATACTTCTGGATTACATTGGTTGCATATTTGGGCTAATAGTTCAGATAAGAAAGAGACGACTTCAAGCGTTCGATTTGACGTGTTTACCAACTCATTTTTAGAAATTGAGATCCGACATCTTAATAACTACGAATTTAAATCTACGGGGAATTATATATTATTTTATCTTAATACATCCTTTCCTGATTCTTATAAATTATTTATCGATGAAATCGAGAAAGGTTCTGGGGTTTATCATTATGGGGGCGAAGTATTTAATTATTCTACAGATGGTTATTTTATAGGAGATCATAATATTTCTATCTGGGCCAATTCAACCGATGGGAAGGAAGCGATATGTAAGTCAAGCTTTACTGTATATTCACTTTCAAATACAATAGTAACTATTGAAGAACTCCCCGATTATGAATTCTTAACTACAGGACATTTTGTAAAATTTAATATTAGCTCTCTATATCCAGATTATTTTATAATTTCTATTGATGGTATTGAGATTAATAATAGTGATTATATTAGCGGGAAATTTTACTATCAATCCATTGACGGATATTCAACAGGATTTCACACGCTTTCAATTTGGGCAATTGGAGAGGATGAGAAAGTAGGAACCGCATCATCTGATTTTAATGTATATTCTAATTCTACTACAATTATTGTGATCAACGAAATCCCTAATTATGAATTTATGACAATAGGGAATAACATTAATTTTAGTATATCTTCTTTCTACGATGGCGAATATAATGTTTCAATAAACGATATATTAATAGATGAAGATTTATACACAGTAGGAGAGGCTATTACATACTCATCTGATGGGTATTCCGTAGGAGATCATACCGTTTTAATATGTGCTAAAAGCCTTGATGGAAAAACGGCTCAATACGAGACAATATTTACAGTATACTCTAATTCCACTACATTAATTAACATTCATAACCTTCAAGGATGTGAATTTATGTCTGTGAATAATTATTTGAATTTCTCCATTCATTCCAGTTATCCAGATTATTACACTCTAATGATTAACGATATATTAGTTCTAACCGATAATTATTCAAATGGGGAATACCTATTATATTCGCTTGATAACTATACATCTACTATGGGGAACTATTCTGTCTCTATTTGGGCAATCGGGAAGGATGGGAAAGAGGGATCTATTACCGCAGAGTTTAGTGTATATTCAACATCTGTTACCTTAATTAATATTCATAACCTTCAAGGATGCGAATTTATGTCCATAGGCAATTACTTAAATTTTTCCATTCATTCCAGCTATTCGGATTATTACACTCTAAAGATTAATGATATACTAGTTCTAACCGGTAATTATTCAGACGGAGAATATATTATATATTCACTTGATAACTATACTTCTGAAATAGGAAATTATACAGTGTCAATCTGGGCAATCGGGAAGGATGGGAAAGTGGGTACAAGCATTGCTCAATTCAAAGTCTATTCTGCTTCGGAAACTATAATTAACATTCATAACCTTCAAGGATGCGAATTTATGTCCGTAGGAAATTTCCTAAACTTCTCAGTAAGCTCACGTTATCCAGATTATTACACTCTAAAAGTTGATGATGTACTAGTCACAATAGATAATTACTCGAATGGAGAATATATTGTACATTCACTTGATAATTATACATCTACAATAGGAAATCATTCTATTTCCATCTGGGCAATTGGGAAAGATGACAAAGTTGGTATATACGTAGATAAATTTAAGGTGTATTCAGCTTCGGAGCTTTTAATAGAAATTAATAGATTGGAAGATTTTGAATTCCTTACCACTGGAAACGAGTTAGAATTTACTATTTTTTCAAATTATTCCAGATATTATGAACTTCATATTGACAATCACCTAATATCGAAAAATAATTATAGTAATGCAATTCCTATCATCTTTTCCTTGGATAATTATACAACATCGCTTGGAAAACATACTGTAAATATTTTCGCGACTAGTCTAGATGGAAAAAATTCAACAGTTCAAATAGATTTTTGGGTATATTCTGCCTCAGAAATTGAAATTACCATTATGAAACTTGAGGATTATGAATTTAATTCCACCGGAAATGAACTAATTGTCAATATATCGTGTAAATATTCTGTGTTTTATAGTATTTTTATTGATACTTTAGTCATAGATTCTGGGAATTACACTGAAGGGCAATTAATTTCCCTTCCTATAGATGATTATGATATTGGACAACACAACATTAGTATCTGGGCAAAAAGCCTTGATGGGAAAGAAATCGAAGTTAATACTACCTTTACAGTATACTATGAAGAAGAGATTGAAGAAGAAGAAAATGATGAAGAAAATGATAATAGACCCAATAAGTTTAAATTGAGCATTTTGATAGGATCTATCGTAATGAGTGCATTTATGATTGCAATACCAACGATAGTAATAATTTTCTCTACAGTTTATCATAATAAGATAAGTAAAAGATTCTCCTATAATATCAAGAAGAATTGAGTTTTTACTTCAAAAGGAGGGAAATATTCTACTTATTCAGAATTTTTTTTCTTTAGGTATGCATGGTTCAATATGATTTCAATTAAATTACAAATGATAAAGAAGAAAATGATAACTCACATACCAAAAATTTTATATGAGTCAAGTTGAGTATTAATTTTTTCTTTATATATTCCAAATTCAATTTCATCTCAACAAAATTACAAATTTTATGATAAAAATATGATAACTCATATACCAAAAGTGTTATACCAAAATAAAATAACTGAAGTATTGGATGATATCAGATATCAATCTGGGAAATTAACTCGAAAGGGATATATTTATGGTCTCATAGCAATCGATCAAGATGCGAAAATAATTGCGATTGATTCTCGTTTCGATAGAAAGCTAAATTACTGGGATTTAAGCTCAATAGGAGCCGCATTATATGGGGTCGCACGACAAGGGCAGGACTTCTTTGAATCTGAATCCTTAGAACGAGCCACCATTATCTACAATGATATGCGTTTATTTGTAAAATCAATTGGAAATGTTGATCTTCAGAAAAAAGGAAAGAGGGATATTTTAATTGTTCTACTAACTGACAATGAAGTGAATTTAGGAGTAATGATCCTTCAGATGAGTAAGTTTGCTGTAAAAATTAGAGAAGAAATTGAGAAAAACGAACATTCAAAAAATATCTTAGGAATGCCAGAACATAAGATCAAAGAGCATATCAAGGAATTGAAGAAAGAAATATTCAAAGATAAGATCGGAACCATATCTTAAAATTCCTATGTTTAGGTGAGAATAATGGAATTAGAACAAAGGAATTTAGAAGATGATAAGATCGAAATGAGTGAAGAATTTG
Source organism: Promethearchaeota archaeon (assembly GCA_013375485.1). GTDB lineage: Archaea > Asgardarchaeota > Lokiarchaeia > Sigyniarchaeales > SOKP01 > Loki-b32. Next base: position 8,303 of record JABXKB010000011.1, read on the forward strand.
ACTTTAATGATTCTGAAACGATGATTCAATTTAAAATAGTGTATTGGGGTCCTGGAGAATCAGGTAAGACAACAAACTTTTTTCGATTACGCGAAAAGTTTGATTTGCTTAAACTCACACGCGGGTATTCCATAGAAACTACTGAAGGAAGGACACTCTGGGAAGACTCCTTATATTTACTCTTTAAATTTACATTAAAAGACATCAAATTCAATATTATTTGTCATGTTGTGACTTGTACAGGTCAAGAACGGTTCTTATCCACTCGTGAATATGTATTGGACGGCGCTGATGGAATAATGTTTATAGGGGATTCAGATCCCGAAAAAATCGAACAGAATAAAAGAAGTTTCAGAGAATTAATTAGCTTCGCTAGACCTAAAAAGATACCTTATTTGATTCAGTTAAATAAACGAGATTTAAAGGGTGCTATTGCCATTAAAGATTTCAAACTTCATTTGGGTCTTCCTTTACAAGAAAAATATCCAGATGGAACATATATAGTATATCCGACAGAAGCATTACAAGGGAAGAATGTTATTCCATGTTTTCAAGATTTAATACTTCAAGTAATTTTTAATTATTTTAAAGAAGAGTAGAAGGTGAAGGAATGGATACCGGTTCAGATTTCATACGACCAGAATTTCTCAATATTTTATTTTTTCAGCAAAAAAACCTAGTGATATTTCCATATGTTGATATGAAACATCTCCATGCCTTAGAAATATTTACCGCAGGTCATAATGTAGTTGACCTTGAATCTACAGCGCTTAACAATTTAAAAGAAATTATTGAGTTTGAATCGAGTAATTCCTATGCCCAGAATCCTACTCTATTTTTTATTTCAAATACTGGGAAAGAACAATTACAGCAAATCATGGAGTTAGATGGGATTCGGTGTATCATTAACTCTAATGAAAATTTCAGTGATTTAGCAAATGGAAGCAAATTTATTTTCTTTAATAAAAAGCATGGTCAATTCATAAATTATGAAGCTAATGATGAGGAACTAGTATTCGAAAATGAATTGATCTCACACTCAGAAAATAAAGAATTATTACAAGAACAAATTCAGAAAATTAAAATTGCGGCTTCCCGAATATTTCGAGAGTTAAATCAATCTGGTAATCTGCAAAATCTCCCTCAAATACTAAATGATTATGAGAAGAAATACTGGAATTCTATTTTAAATTTTACAGGTAATTATTATGACATTGTTATTCCTGATATTAAGATTTCAGATCTCAAAGTTAAACCACAAAAGGCTTTGAAAGATTTTTCGGATGAATATGAAGTACTTATATCTACCAATAAACCAATTGGGAAAGAGTTTATTCAGTTGATTCATGAGTACCGAAGCAAAAAAGTAAACCCACAACATTTAGAATTAGAAGAATTATATAATCCTTTAAGGCTTTATAATTATTTGCGAAATCATCATTGGAAACAAGGAATCCCTCAAGATTTTATTTCATCATGGACCCGTATGGAAATTTCAGGATATAATCTAACAGATACGGATCAAGAAGAATTTAATTTAATCATAGAAAAGTTAAAGTTACCACAGAATTCTGTAACAATAGTTGCTTCTCGACAAGGTCTTGAATCTAAAGAACAGCCAATGAAACTAGATATTCCTGATACCATTCCCTCATTAAGTACAGATTGGAATCAGTTTGAACAATGGCTCATGAATCGGATTGATAATCTGGAAGACATAATTGATAACTCTTTAAACACATCACCTGAAAAAGTAATCAATTCCACGTTCTCTGAGATAACGTCATTCATTTATTCAGAGATCTCAGATTTGAACCATATGCTTAGTCCTTATAGGAAAGAAAGTATGAGTGCTTTACAGCCACAAAATAATCATGATATATTAAATCAGAAGGAAAAGATCTTACTTGTGGATACAACGAATATTCTTAATTTAGATAAGAATGAAAAGGGAGAATTAAAAATTTCAAATATTGCAAAAGTACATGATGCTGTCTTAGTTCTTGGATATATTCCTAAAATGTGGGCAGACGCTTCTATGAGGCATCATGTTGACAATAAGAAACAGTATGAGAAATTGTTAGATAGGAAAATCATACATCAAACTCCTGCCGGTACTAAAGCTGATATATGGGTTCTGAAGATCGCCAAGCAGAAAAATTACAAATTTTTAGCAAATGATTTATATAAGGAATATCGAAAAGAGTTTGGTAAAGAGTGGATTTCCATGAATCGTCTAACTTGTGTGTATGATGAGGGAGATTTTATAATATTAGAAAAATGAGTGCGACACAAAAAGAAAGGACTTTTTTATTTATTTTGTTCATCTATTTTTCAATTTATTTTTATTTAGGAATTTTACCTGCCAATATTGAGAATTTACTCAGACAGCTTTCTGGAGCATCGAACTTTGGTGTAAGCTTTATAATAACTTTAGGGTTGATAAGTCTTACGATCAGCATGATATTGTTTGGCTATTTTAGTAATTACTTATCTTAAAGGATCGGAAGAAAGAATCTATTTATTTTTACTAATTTACTCTGGATAGTTTCTATTGGAGTTATTAGTATTTCTCCCAACTATATTTTCTTTATTGTTTTTTATATGATAGCTGCACTTGGAAACGGAGCATTTTTACCAATTGGGTTTTCCATAATAAGCGATTTATACGGACCAGAACAGAGGGGCGTTAAGTTCGGTATGATGTATGTAGGGTTATCTTTGGGAAATGGATTAGGGATCATTTTCGGAGGCTTGTTAGGATGGAGGCTCGGATTTTTAGTAAGTTGTATTTTAGGTGCAGTTGGAATCTTAGGGTATTTTAAACATGCTATTGATCCAAAGAGTACGGAATACCAAGAAACAAGAGTAGTACAAGTATACAATAATCAAATAACAGCGAGAACTTTAATGGATGTAGTGAAGACTAAGACTGTTTTTGGCATTCTATTTTTTGTATTTTGTTCCGGAATTGCAACCTCTACACTCTCCAATGGGGGTATATTTTATCTAAACCTTCAACTAAATAATAAGATGATGGCTATTTTTTCCTATCCATTCGTATGTAAATTGTTCCATAAGTTTTGGCGTCAATTTATCTTTAATTAAAGTAAGACTTGTTTCATCAAAGCTGTACGATTTCTGATAATAGGGAATAGCAAAATCGTGATGCAAATTTACTTTTATTTTATGAAATTTCAGAAAGACATATCCTATAATTATCGATAAAAGTCCTATTAAGCCAAAACCTAAATTAATTAATAGTGTTAAGGCTGAATATTGCTGGAAAATAAATATAAATATAAATACTAATGAATATAAAAGAAAAGGAAATCCTATATTCCTCATGTTTAACCAAAATCTATCTTTGGCAATATAATATACTTTATATGCTCGTTTTTGCTCATCATATTCTTCAGAAAGCATATATTTTTGATCAATATATTCTAAAAATTTAGTTAATTGAGAAATCGAAACCACATGAAAATTATTGGTCTTTTGATATGCAAAAGGTAGAACTTTTTCTGTAAATCCAACTGAATTCTGACAAACAATCAGTGGTTCAATTAATAATTTATATTGACGTTGTCCTGAATGAAGAAATAAAACCTTATTAGTAATAGTCTTTTTGACAATAATATTTGTATTTAGATGGTCATCTAAGTGCTTAGAAAATTTACCTCTATTCACAATATCATCATAAATAACTTTCCTTGCTTTATCCAATGCCTTCATGTAAGAGAGGGGTATTCTATCAATATGAAAATTATTTTTTTTATGTTCTTTTGGTTTGTAATCAATTTTATCTTCAGAGACGATAAGAGAGCCTTTTAACCTACAGATTTTTATAGGTATTAGTAAAAGTAAGTCTAAGAACTCATGGACTTGTATGGATTTAATTGCCACCATATCAATTCCATCATGGATTACCCTTAAATCTGGGTGCTTATTTATAATATCAAAATCACCTAATTTGACTTCACCAAATATAACATCTGTCAATTTATTTAAATTTTGATAACTCAAACTTTCCTTATGGGTTTCCTTCTCATCTTGAATTGAGGATAATGTATCTACTTTACCTAAGTCTACATCTTGTTGTTCTATTAAAATCGGTTTTCTCTCAATAATTTCTTTTGAATCTATAATCTCTCGAACTTGCGTAATGTTAAGATTGTTAGTTTTTATTAAATCTACTTTATTATTTATTTCGCTATTGATTTCGTTTAAATCATCAATTTTTTCATCTACATCTTCATCTTCTTCATACTCCTGTAAATTTATTTCTTTTCTCCTCCTATTGTAACTTCTTCCTAATCTTGAATACTTGAACTTTTCTTCAAACCAAGGTTCGTTATTAATTGATTTACTATATGGACCTTTATTTTCCAGATTTTCTTCATATTTTAAAGAATTATCCTCCCCTTTCAGATTTTCATTAAAGTCTCCTTGAATTTGTTGATAATTATCATCCTCAACAGGCTGAGAAAAATCATTTAGTTTCTTTAGGGTTAGATGACTTTTTGCTCCATTTACAATTTTTTGAGCTGTAGCTACTCCAATTCCTGCGATTGAAGATGCTAATGTCCTTGGTGGAGTATTCGCTAACACTTCTATTGACTTGATATTCCCATCATTCAATTTTTTAGCAACTGCAGGTCCAACTCCTTTAATAATTGTAAAGTCTTCTTTTACAATACTTGTTGTAAGTACACTCTGGTCTGAGGAGGGTTGAGAAAGTCGAGAATTTAAAGTATCAAATTTTTCAACCCAATCTGCTTTTTTTTGTGATTGAGCAAACTTAAGACCATCCTTGGATATTTTAAGGGCTTGTTCTATATCATATGCTTGAGCAGCTTCTTCAGCCAATTTATAGTAAAATTTTAAATCCGGTTCTTTTTGAATAAGATTTTTTTGCGTATCCGTCATACATATCGAATAAGATTAAATTTATTCCTTATAAAGAAAAAATCTGTGATCCATGTCAGATGATTTTTATTTATAAGCAATAGATATAAATGTAAAATTGGGTTCTCCATATTTGTCATGGCAAGAATTTTTATATCTACAGAATAAATTTAAACTATGATTTACTCCCACCCCATACCCTGGATTTTTGTCTTTTGGTAGTGTAGTCTTCTACACTCTGATTTCGCGCTCCTCCTAACTTTTTTTGACGCGTACTTGCGTTAATGGGGCGGGAGTAGATCAACCTTTTTATAAGATAAGATTCATTTTTATGTATTTTGCTTTTTTTCTTTAAATTAAAGCAATTTACTTTATCTTCATAATAAGTAGAAAGTGATATATAATCGTCATTGTTTTTGGAAAAATTAAAGATGTAAAGAACGTCAAAAAAAGAGCTCAGAAAGTTATCTGTCCTTTGTGTCAACAGAGTATAGAGCTTGGAATAGAATTGAATATTATAAATCATGGAGATTCACATATTTATTTTCCTCATATTCACTTGCATGGAAATCCAATTCATGCCTTAATTTGTTATATAAATTCAGAATTAAATGTAAGAAATGTAGGAGTTATCAAGAGTATAGAAATTTCGAGAGATTCAGAGACATTTGGACAGTTTATGAAAAAATGGACAAATCCATATTGACAGGTGATTTATAATCACATTAACGGATTTTACTGATAAAAACGAGGAGGAGCAAATAAAAGATAGCTTCTCTAAAGAAATTTTCAAATTTATTTCTGATAAACGTATTTTACGTGTGCTTTTTGAACTGAAAATTTTTCAACTACGGGAGATTCAGAAAGAAGCCATTAAAAAAGGATTATTTTTCAGAAAATCTTTTCTGGTCTGTGCTCCTTCTGGAAGCGGTAAAACATTAATTGGAGAAGTGTGTGCGATTCATAATGTTTTTCAAGATTTTGGGAAATCTATCTATTTAGTTCCCTATAAAGCCCTTGCTACAGAAAAATATTTTCATTTTAAAAAAAATTATGAACGTTTTGGTTTGAAAATAGAACTCTCAATAGGAGATTATGATGTTGATGATTCTAAATTACAAAAAGCCGATATCATCGTTACTACCTATGAAAAGATGGATTCTATCTTAAGAAATTTTTATGATAAAGGATGGATTTTTGACATTTCCACAATCATTATTGATGAGATTCACATTATTGGAGAAAGTGATCGCGGACCACGATTAGAATCACTTATAGTTAGGTTGAATGAATTTTTGCATAATCCACAGATTATTGGGCTTTCAGCAACTATCGCAAACGCAGAATTTTTTAATTCATGGTTATCTTCACTCGGTAATAAAACCTTATTAATAAAATCCGACGATCGTCCTGTACCTCTTCATTATAAGATTGAAATTACTCAAAATAAAGATTCTACAATAAAACGAATTATAAAAAACACATTAGAGAAAAATGGGCAAGTACTGATCTTCTTAAATAAAAGAAAGGGAGCCCAACAATCAGCAGAAAACATTAAACATATTGTAAAAAAGTTTTTGGTAGAAAATGAGTTAAATATTTGTAAAGCATTAGAAAAACGATTAACATCAATTAAGGGAGGTCACAGAGATTTAAGACGAATAATTAAATCAGGGGTTGCTTTCCACCATGCGGGATTGCTTTCTAAAGAAAGAAAAATCATAGAGGATAATTTTAAAAAGAGAATTATTAAAGTTATTTGTTGTACTACAACTTTATCAGCGGGAGTAAACACCCCTGCGAGGGTTGTTATATTAAAGGATTTTAAAAAATATGTCACCTCAGGACATAATATTAAAAACTTTACGGGATTTCACGAGAACGGAGATGGATTCTCCTATTTCAAATCCTTTTCTGCAAATGAAGTATTTCAAATTTTAGGTCGAGCTGGGAGACCTGGACTTGATTCAGTTGGGTATGGAATCATTTTAACTAAAAATTTTGACGAAAAAATGTGGGTTGAAGAGGAATTCTTTCAAAATCAACCTTTACAAAATTCTTTAATTCCTCGATTTAACGATTTAACATCTGGATTAAATAAAATCAATACCCTCAAAGAACAGGTGCTTTTAAGGATTTATGAGGAGAAAAAAATTACCTTAGAGCAGTTAAAATTTTTTTTTGAAAAGACGTATTTCTGGTATGGAATCAAACATAAAATGAAACAACAAAAAATTCCCATTGAACAGTTACTAATGATTAAGGAGATTACCCCAATAAATATATTAAAACTTCATTCTGATGCTCATAAATTAGATACGTTAATGAATGGGATATTTGAGTCGAAACTTTCGAAATTTAATGATGAGAACATCTCAGGGTATGTGAAAACTCAATTTGGAGTATATTTGTGCCAATTTGATATAACATCTGGAATCCAATGCTCTTGTGGATTTGAAAATGGCATTTCTGATAATTTTGCGAATAATGAATTTTCATTTGAGTTTTGTGATCATATTACCGTATTTTTACTCTATTTAATACAATATCCTGATATGAACTTTCAAAAATATGTTGATTCTATTGTACCTAAATCTGTTAAGAATCAATATATCTTAAACTATCTATTTGAAAAGGGATTGATTATTAAAAATGAAGATGGAACAATAAAATGCTCTCAATTTGGTAAATTAATTATTAGATTGTATCTTTATCCTGTATCTGGTGTAAACATCAGATATAAGCTAGAAAATGTCGAAATAGATAGCTTCCAAAACTTAATTAAGGAAGCATATGATGTTCTGAAGTCAGAATTTCGCGTAAAAGATAAAAAAATGCTCCAACCAATTTTAGAATGGGCAGACGAAGAACCTATTGAAGAAATATTGGAAAGATATAACATCATGACTGGAGATCTGTTTTCCGTAAGAGACAATATAGAACGAATTATTACTTTTATTGGAATTATCGCTAGTAATTTATCCACACATGGGATCGATTTGCAAGATAAATTAGTAAGAATTGCTGAGATGGCAGAAACGTTAAAGATTCGATTGCATTATGGGATTCGGGAAGAATTATTTGATTTAGTGCTTAGATTAAATGATGTTGCTCGTGTGAGGGCACGAATTCTCTATAATGCTGGATACCATACCGCTAGCCAGGTGAAAAAAGAAAATCCTTATGTTCTCAATCAGAAAACAGGATTAGGAATTAATCTATGTAAAAAAATAATAAAAAAAGAAAAATAGATAATGGATTCTAAAACTGAAAAGAAAAGTCTAATTGAAACTCAAGAACCACAATCTTCAAGTAAAAATTCAAATAACTTGGAAAAAGTTAAAATTAAATTAAAAGACGTGGAAATTGAAAACTTTTGCGATGAGAATCTTACTACCCTCCAAAAAATCCATGCTATTTTATTGAATTGTTCAAATCTTTCCAAAAAACATAAATTAGAGTTTTGCGAAAGTGAACGATATTTCATGAAGTTGTATTTAAAGAAATTAAAAGCTAATAATAACAATCTTTAACTTTTTGAATATTGAATATTTAAAAAAAGAATTGAAAAACTTCACTTTTGTACCAATTGAATTTATAATTGAATAATTAGGATTTAATTATAGATAGAACCACAATTTTATGAAAGGTTTTTTATCATGAGTTTAAAACCAGTAAAAAAAAAATTCCAATTTGCCTTTGATAATGATTCCTTTGAAGAAGAATCTATTAATCTGAATAATATTACAATACCGTTCTCCGAGTTTGGAAACTCCAAAAAACTTTCATATCTATACAATGGATTGGAAGAAATAACATTCAAAGAAAGACATCTTGTATACCAAAAAATACTTCTGAACGAATTTGTTGAAGAAATTAGTGAATCATAGGATAATCTTCGAAAATTATAAGAAAAAATCATAAAACCTCTTAAGACTCACAATTTTTCTTTAAATATTTTTAATTTTATCCTATATTAAAAGGTGTAAATGTGAGAAAAGAATGAGTTCTAAGACATTAGATAAAAAATTTGAAGACAATATTGAAGAAAGTATTGCAAAACAACCAGTTAATTTAAAAGAATTTGTTATCCCCTTCTCTGAGTTTATTAGATCAGAGAAATATATTTATTTTGGATCTGAAAAGATACCTTTTAAGGAAAGACATCCAGTTTATCAAGTGATACTAAGGAATGAATTTGCTAAAACAATGAAAGAATTTCTTGGAGGGGATAGTATTAAATCATTGTAATAATAACATAATTTCAAGAAATTTTATTTGAGATAAAAATGGAGTAGTGTCCGATCCAACATCAGGTAACGTTTATGGGAATGATAATGGAATAACTTTATGGGTAAGTAATTACAATAACATTTCAGAAAATGAACTAATTGATACTTGTATGTATGAAGATGAATTCTGTTCGGGGAACATTTTTAAAGATAACATTTGTCCTGATGATGATTTTACGCTCTATTTGATTATATTAATTTCAAGTATCAGTGGAGGAGCAGTTATAGGTATAGTAACTATTCTGTTAATTAGAAGGAAAAGGAAAAGTCGAATTCAAAACTCATAGGAAGAAATTCCTTCACTTTGATTATTAATTTTTTCAGGTAAAACATAAATTTTTGTTTCGATTCATGAAATAATGGAGCAGTAATGAGGAAAGGGGAGGAAAATATTAAAAAATTATTATAAAAAAATTAGAGTGTTAAGTCTATATTCTAAAAATAGTCAAATATCAAACCTCTAATAAAGGAGGACCTTTAGATGTATGATATTTATATAACTCAAATTCGAGTAATGGATCATCTTTTCTCTTACGATGTTTCTCATAATTAAAATCCAATGGAGAATCATAAATCTTAAGGAAAATAAATGCAGGAGAATCTTGTTCTTCTCGTATTGCAAAATAATAGTAACCTAAATCATTATGAGCATTAAACACTTTAGAGGCATTTCCAAGAATAATTTCTTCTCGTTCCGAGTTAACAACCTCTTCTTGCGCTTTCAGATCTTGTTCTTCTAAAAAATTTAATTTATTTAATATATCCACCAATAAGTCAGATGATTTTATTAAGCTGATAAAGCCATCAACTTTAAACTTTTGAAAAATCTTTTTTTTGACTTGTGCTTGGATTGTGCTCATCCTAATGCCTAATCGACTACAAATTGAACTTATACTTACTTTTTCTTTACATGTACATAAAACTGAAATTGAACTTACTAATCCTGCAACCACATTATCAGTTGTATTTTTGATTCCCTGCCATAACCTATATAAAATTTTTTTGGAAAGAAAATAAAAAGGCATTCCTAACTTAAAATGTTCCGAAATTTCGAAAATTCTTTGGAGTATATATTCTTGTCTATTACGCTCTCCATATTCTGGTAAGAACCTTTGAAGCTGTAAAATGAAATCATTGAAATCCTTTTTTGAAATATTAGAAATTTCAATCAGCTCGTATGGGTTAATAGAAACATTTCTAAGCTTAAGACAGAAATAAATTGTAATTGAAACTAACTTTTCTATATTTCTATATTTTGAACCCGGCCTAATTTTCGCTCTAATTTTTTTGAACTTATCTAGAACCATTTCTTTGATTGCATCATATCCATTCAAATCTAAATAATTAAAGATTCTCGCAATTTCAATCCGAGCTTTCTCAATTACGGCTCTTTCACTGGTAGTTATAGAATTGTATTTGTTTATTCTTTGTAATTTGATAGAAAGAGGCGAGGTTATTCTCTCTCGCCTCGTTCCTATCTGTGTTTTGCCTACACCCCTCGCATATTGGATTAAATCTTCATTATAAGGTCTATCGTATTGTAATTTTTGAATTTCTAATACAATTCCACAATCCCGGCACACATATCCCTCAGGATTCTCTATAATGTCAGAAGAACCGCAAATATCGCAATGTAGATGTGATATATTAGGAGATAGTGCACTTTCTTGAAGTGTTTTATATGTTGCCAATGCTTTGATCACTATTTTTTTAATTTACCTAAAGAATATAAGGTAGGAGTTTCGATTTTAAACCTTTTCCTCAAAAATTAATTGATGAGAAGGACCTCTCTACTCCCTAATCTTAAGGGGTGACTTTTTGTGATTGACATAAATGACTAAGGATTTTGCATTTTAACGATCACTGACAAAAATGTAAACATAAAAAGCTTTAAGTTTTCCTTTCAAAAGTGAGGGAAAGATACTCATTACCTTAGGGGCTTAACCTTATGGGGGTTATGGACCTTTGTATTCATCTTATATTATTTACATTAGTAGAGCGAATACGGATTCTTGAATCGATTATTGAATTCTTAATTTTTACTATTCTACGGTTATGAACTTATCATTTATGATTTTAAATTGATAATTCTTTATTGATCATATCTTTTTTTCTTTATATGTATATAAAGTCATAATTTTTCATGCTGGAAGAATTAATTGTATTTTTCATAGTTTTAATTTTATCTCTCCTTGCTAAAAGTATAGTAAAAAAAGAGAAGTTAGGAGCTTTTTATCCTTTTGTATTAAGATTACGTTTTATTGGAGTAGCTGTACATGAGTTCAGTCATTACATAATGAATTTAGCTGTAGGAATCAAACCAGAAGGTATAAAGATTAATTGGCGAGTTAAAGAGACGCGGGAAAGAAACCCTCATGGAATGGTAATCACTAAACCCCGAAGTTTCTTACAAGGAGTTCTAATATGTCTTGAACCGTTCTATGTTTCTACATGGCTAGTTTTTCTCTCCTTAACTGTCATGTTTAGTTCCAGATTTAATCCAATATTGAGAATTATTGCCGGGTTATTCTGTATTTCATTAATATTGGGTGCTGCTCCTTCTGGTCCTGATTTCAATAATATCCCTAAAACATTTCGAAAAGATCCTCATAATTCCCTCTATCAAATATTTCTCCTCCTTCTTTCAGGAGTAATTCTTTGGATAATTTCGTTATATACTCAAATGCTATTCTTTCTTGATGTGTTTTATTATTTAGCAATCGCAGGACTATATTTATCCTTGAAATTTAGCTTTCTTGGTATCCATAGAGTTATAACTAAATTATCGTCAAGAGATTTCAAAAAACCAGCAAAAATAAAATTCAAACGGTTTACAAGACCACTTTATAAACCGAAGAAACCCCAAACTGAATGGTAATAATAAAAACGAGGTAAAAAAGCGTGAAAGGATTATGTTATATTGCGTTAATTATTGGATTTTTTATGTTTTATCAGCAAAATCCATTATATACAATAATTATACTTGTTTTATTTTTAGGCGTATATATATTTTTCAAGTCTCGGTCTTCTAGGGGAAATAATGGCATTTTAAACTTTCTAAGTGGAAAAAACCCTCAGCAAGAAAATAAAATTGATGATTTAATAACTTTAATGATGCTCCAGCAATTATTAACTTCGAATCCTCAAAATCATGATACTAGAAACAATACCGAACATAAAGATAAAATTGAAAAGATAAAACAGGAAGTACTTAATTTATTGGAAGAAGATTAAAATGCTCCAAGAATCTGAATTTTTTGAAGGAATGAGAAAATTATTTACATATAACAATATTTTCTCCGTTGCCGGTGAATCTGGTACCGGAAAAACTACTCTAGCGCTTTATTTAGTTGGAAATTGCTTGAAGGAGGGAGAACAATGTATTTGGATTCAAGCAAGCGAGCATTTTCCTATAAAACGATTAGATCATCTTTTTGAAAATCACCCTAAAAGATTGGATTCTCTTAAAGAGAATATCTTTGTTATCCCTAAAAATCATGTAATCGCTAATTATCAGGAGTAATGCACATTATTCCAAAACATACTAATAAAAACAGCAATATTGCCGCCAAATCTACGTTTCATAGTAGTTGACAACATTTCACATCATTTGCGATATATAATTTCTCAGTATAACGATATTAGCCGTAGTTCAAAGATGTTAAATGAATTTTATGAAAATCAAATGATGCCATTAATGTTATTTTGTAAAAGAAATAGCCTTATATTGATATTAATTCATGAAATTACCTATGTTCTAGGCTTATCATGCTCTAAGCCTTTTTTCTATAAACTATATGATAGACTAAATACTATAGACATAGTATTGAATAAAGCTCTATTTGGCAATTAAAAAAAAAAAAAATTCAAGTTTTACTTAATGGCGGTGAATGGGCGTTTATGTATACTATAGAGCACACCGGTATCGTTTTTCACTAAAGGTTTATTTCAATCATTTTTAGTATAATTTTGAATAATTAAATTTTTATATATTATCAAGTTAACTTACTCCTATCAACAATATATTTATTCAAAAATAATATAAAATTATAAAAAGTTGAAATGAAATGGGCGCAGGAAAAGTTTTCGCGTTTTTAGGAGGCTTATTAACCTTAGTTGGTACTTATGTTTTTGCATTTTATCCATGGGGTACGGGCGAAGTGGGTTCTGGGATTAGTTTTGCTATGAATATACCTGATTTATTTACAAACGCGGATACATATGCTGCTTCATTAACCACACAAGTATGGCTTTTTTACATATATCTAGTTATCTTTATTATCTTTCTTGCATCTGGAGTGCTACAAATGCTTAGTATACAGAGTAGAGCAGTTGGTTTCATTTTTTCACTCTTTCCTTTAGGCGTTGGAGTAATGTTTATAATGTTAGCATACACAGATTTTCTTGGAGTTAAAGCTGCTTTTTTTGATTCATTTTTTCATGGTGAACAGTTTGGTGGTTTTTATCCAATTCTCGTAAACCTTGGAGATTTAGCGTTAGGCGTATATTTAATACTCGCAGGTGGAGTTTTGGGAGTACTTAGTGTCTTTATGGAGCGCGATTAATTACCTTAAAATTATTTTTTTTTTAAACTTCATTTTAAGATTGATTCGAAAGTTTTAATATCTTTAGGCTTGTTTTTATTTTTTCTTTATATATATGTGCCATATTGATATGATATGGAATTAAATTCAATAAATTCTGGACAAACAATTTCTCAAAACCACCATGATGGTATAAAATGTGGTATTTGTAGAAAAGGATTCAAAAAAGGAGCAAGAATATACCAGAAAGGGCTTAGTTTTGGAGTTGTGTGTGAAGAATGCTACAAAAATAACTCACCCGAAGATCTTGAACTCATAGCTAATTTATTCATAGCTTATGGTGGATACTTTGGTATGCGGAAAGACTCTGATTACTCTTTGTATAAAGTTTTGAAGACATTGACATCTGAGGATAATGGTAATGGCTCAATCCTAGAACTCAATATTAATTTGCTGTATCAAGCCCTTTTGCATGGTGTTTGTCCACACCAATTTAGACAAGGATTAAAGTTACTTCTAGATTAATAACTCCCTGTTTTTTTCATATCTTACTTTATTTCATTTAAATTTATGAAACGCTCTTAAGAATCAAAACTTTTCTACAACAAATTCTTCTAATTTTAGCAATGCTTCTAGCATATTTTTCCTTCCGAATCCAATTCTAAAATGTTTATCACCATATTCATAATTTGAACTTGGCATCAACAGAACCCCTTTAGATTTTAGTAAATCCATACAAAAGTTATCGATACTTCTTTTTCCAACAATTCTTGGAAAAGCAATAGATCCAGCTTTAGGTTTAACCCATTGGAATAAATTTTGATATTTTTTAAAGAAACTGTCCAACAAGTTAAGGTTTTTTTTAACAATTTTGAGATTTCTATTTAAAATAATCCCGCTATTTTTTAAAGCTAAGATGGCAAAAAATTCGCTAAGTGCGCTATTACAAATTGTGGTATAATTTTTAAAAGAAGCAATTTGCTCTAAAAGGGAATGATCTTTGGATGCAATCCATCCGATTCTTAATCCCGCTAACCCATAAGATTTTGACATAACACCAAGAGAAATACCCTTGTTATAGAGATCACACATCGGTGGAAGTCTATCATTCTGATCATATTCTAAAAAACGATACACTTCATCAGAAAAAATGTAAATATCATTTTGCTGTGCAATTTCGAAAATCATTTTATATTTTTCTTTCGAAATGAGATAACCGGTTGGATTATGGGGGAAATTTATAACAATGCATTTAGTATTTTTTCGGATGTTAGATTCTAAGAATTCTAAATCAAGTTCCCAATCGTTTTCATCTGTCATTTCCCATTTGGTCACTTCACAGCCTATAGCATTTGCAATTTCAAATAAAGATTGGTAAGCTGGAAATTGAACAATTATATGATCTTCCTTCTTTAGAAGAACATTCATGTATACAAATATTCCCTCTTCGGCCCCTGAAAAAACAATTACGTTTTCTTTTTCAATATCTTCATATAATTTTGATATTTCCTTCCTTAAAATAGGATGACCAAGTGATTCTGTATATCCTAATCTAAGTTTGTTAAGTTCTTCTAAAGCCCCACTTTCGAGTTCCAATAATTCTTTTACACTGAAGGATTCACAATCAGAGGAACAAAGGAGATATTCAACATTAAACTCGTACTTTGCAAAAAATTCTTCTAGTTTGAAAGTTTTAATTCTCATCGTTAAAAGAATAAGATTTCAAAAAATTTAAAATTATAATACCTTATCCCTTTTTTTTTTATTATCAATTTCAGTCAAATGATTGAGGTGATTTTTTCAGAATTTACATTCCGTGGTTTATTTAGGTCTACTAATTATCTTGATTCCCCATCATTCAACTTTTCATATTTCCCATTTTTTTCTTTATATAGATTAGTTAAAACTAGCATTCAACAAAATTATATAATAGGAGTTGAAGAAAAAAAGGAATGGCTGATTTAGATCAAGTGAAAGGAATTAATGCTCGCCAAATTAAATTACTTCAAGAAAATGGAATAAGCACTGCTGAAGCTCTAGCCATGAGTCCTCATTCTACGGTCGCTTGTATTGATGGATTAGGAGATAAAACAGCAAAAAAACTCATCTGGAACGCGAGGAATGCGTTAGGTATGACTGATTTCACTCCCGCAGCAAAAATCGATGACAATGTAGAATATATTACAACTGGTTCTGCTGAGTTAAATCGAATATTGGGAGGAGGATTTCAAACCGGTAAATTAACCGAAGTTTATGGACCTTTCAAATCAGGAAAGACAGCTTTGGCGCACTCAATATCAGTCACAGTCCAATTACCAGAAAAAAAGGGAGGATTAAATGGTGCTGTTGCCTATATAGACACAGAAAACACGTTTTCAAAAGAAAAGATTAAAAGAATTGCTAAACGATTTGAACTTAACCCTAATGATGTATTATCAAAGATTTATCATGCCCGAATCTACTCCTCTGATCATCAATCTCAGATGATTCAAAAGGCAGAAACTCTTTGTAAGACACGTGGGGTACGTTTAATAGTAATCGATAGTTTAATGGCATTACTTCGATCTGAATATGTTGGAATCGGAAAACTGGCTCCAAGACAAGCAGTTCTCAATCATATGATCCATGGGTTATCTCGAATTGCGGAGACGTATAATTGTGCCGTTTTACTTACAAATCAAGTAGCAACCAAGATGATGGGTATGTTTTCTTCGAATGATGCTATTGGCGGTAATATCGTTGCGCACGGATGCCACTTCAGAGTAATGTTCAAGACCAAGGGATTTTCTTCCAATAATTCATTAAAGCGACGGGCTGTAATAGTTGATGCTCCCGACTTACCTCCAGAAGAATGCGAGTTTTTCATAACTGGTACTGGAGTTGCGGATACTGATAAGGTTGATCTCCCAGAGTCTTCGGGTTTAGATTTCAAAATTGAGACTTTGTATGAAGAGGATGATACTCAAAAAGATCAGGATACAGAAGAATTATCCAATGATGAGGTCCCCTTAACCCAAGTGAAAGGAATTGGAGTGGGAACTGTTGAAAATCTACACGCTCAAGGGATCTCCAATATATCAGAGTTATTAGCAGCAGATCCAGAAGAACTATCAGCAAGCATTTCTGGAGCTTCCGTAAAAACGATTTCGCAATGGCAAGTTAATGCAAAGTTATTAAAAAATTCTTAACTTTTTTTTCCTATCTATGTCCATTCAATTTCTTTGTATTTATTTATTCCTACTTTTAATATATCTTCAACTTCCTTTAAAAGCTCAGGCGTAGTTTTATTTATATTAAAGCAGGATTTTCCCTTCAAAAATCTCTTAAGTTCTGGACTGATATTTTTGAAAAAATCTGGGTGTGAATAAATGGGCGAGAAATAGAAGCTTACATAATTTTTTTGTTGAATAACACCAGCAATATATGTAGGTTGCGGTTTTTTTCCAAATAAACTGACCTCTTTATTTCCATATAAATGATAAGCAGGTTTTTGCTGTTTAGCTTGGGATCCTATATATTGCTTTTTTACTAACAAGTTGTTAGATTGACTTTCTAAGATTTTTTTTAATTTTAAAAATATATTCTCAAGCGTTTCCATATGAAGAATAATAAGAAAATAAAATTTAACCTTTCATCTTATAGTTTATTTAAATTCACTTTTATTAGCATATAAGACAAAAAAAAAGAAATATAAAAATTATATTCCTGTTGCATTCTTTTTCTTTCGATTTACCACGATTAGAATTGGTACTCCAACTATAATTCCCGTGACAATTATTATTCCAATTGTCCATTCTTTTGGTATAAACACTTCCACACCGCTTAACGTATTGTTATCTGGTATAGTATTGTTATTTGGTATGGTGCTATTATCTGGAATGGGATCTGATGGATCGTTTGGGTTTATATTTATTCTTGAATTTCTTCAAATGAAATGAAATATCCGAACCTAAAAAAAGCAATAGCATATATTATCATTCCAATGAATAATAAGTAAATTCCTATTTGTAATAAAGCTAGGAGGAGTCCTAATAATGTCATAATAGTTCCATAAAGTGCAAATATTGCGCTTCCTTTTCCATGGTAAGAATATTTTTCTTGAAATATTTCTTTTTTAAAAATAAAGAACTCCCTTAGATTAAACCATCCAACCAATAAAATAGCATAATCTATACCAGAAAAAAATAAACAGAGAGAATATTCAATGAATATATTAAATCCAAGGTTGCAGATAAATATTATATAGGATATTTTGCTAACTAAGCTAAAAATCTGAGCAAATAGAAATAAATAATAAAATCTTGGCAATGTTTTTGTTTGAAGGTTTTTATTCACTTTCTTTAGGATGGATAATAATATAAAAGCAAGAGATAATTGAATGAGTTCAATAGGAAAATCGATTAATCCAATAATTGGAAAAAATATGAATCTTCTTCCATAACTGGGAAGATAATATAACCCAGAAAGCTTAAATGTATATAATATCATTCCCAAAATACCCTCAAGGACCATTATAAATCCAAATATTCGAAAATTCTTATAAATAATGGGTTTCATTATTTTTCTTTAATTAGGTTAAGGTAATAACATTTAGGTCTAAATAAAATCTACGTCTATAAAGAAGAATAACTATGCAAATTTTAACTTTTTCATCATAAATTTTTTATTTATAAATATTGAATTGAATTGATTATCACTATACTTTTTGATTACTTTGATGGGATTGCAGAAGCGATCGAGTTTTTAATAGCTCTAGGTTCAATAATCGGATTACTTGGTCTTATAGTGGGGATTTTAGGATGGTTATTCATGGGAAAATTCCAACGCCATAAAATGATTGGTGTAGTTGTCGTATCCATTATCCTTTTGGGTGTATGTGGACTTTACACAGGAGTCAGATACTTCAGGATATATTAATAAGAACAATAGTATGAAAAAATATTTTAATAATATCCACTTTGACCAGATGATGCGGAATCTCCAATGCTAACTCCAAAAAATTCGATTACTGCTCCGTTACACCAGCAACCAAACCATAGCAGAACAATTGCTACCACCCACCAATCTTTATCGATTTTCCTACGAATAGACCAATAAAACAAATTATTATTAAAAATGTTCCACCCGTTAGACAAAATATGCCTATAGTATCAAAGATTTTTTGAAATATGTATCCTAATTGGTACCTTAAAGTAATACCATAAATAGGGAAAAAAATTACAGCAAATAGAAGGATTGCAAAAAATAGGTTCATTATTGTCTTTTGTTGCGAATTTTTTTGAACACCAAATCTATACTCTTCTTTTGTAATCTATTTCACCTTAATATGGTTATTTTTATGATCATATTTCTTCATTTATTTTTAAAGAAAAAAGGCTACATAACTATTGTTCAGTTTTCATTTAAATAGGGACGATTTTTTTGATAGATTAATAAACAATTGATGACGTGGTTCGAATTCCCATAAAATTCCCCATTATTATTTTAGTTATCATTAGTGATGATAATTTTATATTCTCAGTTTCAATAATAATAATAACAACTATCCAAATTTGTATATTTTTTACTCTTAGAATGCCTTCAGAATATTATTGTCCTCGATGCCAGTCTGAAGAAGTTATCGTTTATGATGATCATATTGAGTGTTTGCAGTGTGGATTGGACTTTTCTATAGAGTCTCTGGAGAGTGATATCCAAGAGGATAATATCCTTGCTGAAGAAGAATTACAAGGCGTTGCTGATGCATTTGATGAGGAAGAGCGTAAAAAACTAAAAAAAATGTTTGAAGAAGATTTTTCCTAATTTTAAATTCTGTATTCCTTTTTTTTGTTTAAATACTTTTGATTTATCGAAGTTTAAAGTAAATTGGTTTATTTGAAACACTATGGCTCAAACCCTTAAAAAACAGTTTATCGATGTAAGAGATAGTTCTGACTACTATACAAAATTTTATAAATATCAAAATGGTCTCAAACCAATTGTTTTAAATTATTTGTTTCGCAATATTGCGTTTGTAACAAATCAAGATAAAATTAGAGCGTTAACCAACCTTGATTACGAAAATATTACTGAAAATACAAAGATACCAGTTAAACTTATTCATAAATTCGTAAGCTGTTTTTTAATAGATCTACTAAGGTTTAAACTATTTCTCCAGAAAAATCCCCAGATCCTTAATTCAAAGAAACAAAATCGGAAAGTATACATATATCTACATAAGTTTTATTGAATAGCTCCTGTATTTGATTATAAAAGGGCAAGAGAAAATGCTAGAATTTTGAAACTTAAACTTAATCAATTATTTTTTTGGCCACAAATTATGACCCAAATAGCAATTATTATATTTATTACCGACTTACTTGATAAGAATCATTCCCAGAAAATAATTCAAACAAATATAAGAGCACTTTGCGATTGTTCTGCTTATGCATTTCATAGAACTCGTAACAAAATCGGGTTAACTTCAAAATATATCAAGAATTTACTCATTTTAAAATAAATTTGTAAGATTATTCTCTTCTTTTTTTCTTTAAATATTTGTCAATCTATTGTTTTTTTAAAGTTTAAAAACTAAAAGGAAGTGAAAAAAAATTTCATTTGAATTTGGAAATAAACATACCTATGGAAGAAGGAATTTTGATGTTTTCTTGCATCATTCAAATAAATTTAGAATAGTTCTTGAGGAAGATAGACCTATAGAATATAATTGGAACTGCTCCACATTTTCTAATGAGAATCAAACTCAAAGTTCTAATCATGATTATGTGGTCTGTTTTCGAATGAATTACAGACACATAAATTCTCCTTTAAATATTGAATAATAATTTCTTTGAAAAAAGATGATAGAACGAGCAGAGCAGGTGTATCAAGCCTTAATGGACCTTGGATTAAGTGAAGATGAAATTAATTCCCAAATCAACAAGAAACTTATGGAATATCAAGGTTTTATGACAAAAGAAGGTGCACTATATTTGATTGGGAAAGAGAATGGTATCGACGTCTATTCTTCAGATCCTAACATCCAAAAAGAAATTGAAGAGCTTATTGATTACAATGATTTTGCAATTCTTATTGAAGATATAATTGAAGGGATGCAAAATATAGTTATAGTAGGAAGAGTTACAGATATTTTTGGGATAAATAACTTTACCAAAAAGGACGGTACATCAGGGATTGTTGGTTCGTTTCAAATCTGTGATCTGTCTAACTGTATTAAGATCGTTTTATGGAATAATCAAGTCAAGGATATGGAAAATGAGTATTTCAAGAAGGGTGAAATTATTCAAGTTATCGGAGGATATTCTAAAAAGGGAATTGATGACAACCTAGAAATTCATTTAAGTAGACAAGGAAAATTAGTATTAGCACCAGAAGGCGTTACTCTACCAAAAATAAAAAAGAACGAAAATATAAATGTATATGAGGAAAAAGTTGGTAAAAAATCATCTAAATTTACCATTGAAGAACTTCATATGAAAGAGGGATTTATACGATTTGTCAAGGGTACAGTACAAATTGATAAATTCAAGGAATTGACATTAAAAAACGGAGAAAAATCTTTTTTACTCAAGTTAATTCTAAGTGACGATACAGCATCAATTAGAGTAAATATTTGGGGTATAAAGGCTGTTGAATGTATAAAATTCGTTAATGATGGAGCTGGTATCAAATTATCCAACGTTTTCTTAAAAGTAAATTCTTATTCAGATGAAAAAGAACTCAACTTTACAAAGAGTTCAAGATTAGAAGTTATTTAAATCCTGTTCTGCATATGCATTTCATAGCTTCGAATCTATTGCTTTGGTGTTAAATAGATGTAAAAATGAGATAAGTAATTATTAAAATTAGTTTTCTCTAATTTTTTCAAATTTTTTCTTTATATACATCAGTTTTATTATCATTTTAACAAAATTATTCAAAAAGTTGGTGATGCTGTAATTTCACTTGGGCATGTCCCTAGAATGATTGCAGATGCATCAATGAGACATAATGTTGATGATGATGATTTATATGAAGAATTGGTTGATGATGGAATTGTAATTCAATCTCCAGCAGGTATAAAAGCCGATGAATATATTTTAGAAATTGCTAAAGTAGAGAAATGTAAATTTCTTACTAATGATAAATTTGAGGAATATTGGAAAGAATTTGGAAAAGATTGGATTTTTAATAAACGTCTAACATGTTTATTCTTTAATGGTAAATTTATCATACGGAATAATATAAAAAGATAAAAGTTACTCTCGATACTATTTATAGTTTTTTCTATTAGGTACTATTATATTTAAGTTTGAAATAATTTATAAGATTAATATATTTATTTCCTCTTATACAGAAGCTAATTTTTTTCCTTCATAATATGATCATTTGGATATTAGATGCAGAATCTGGAGTTAAATTATTATATAGATCATTTCTGAAAACTGATGCTGATGAAGATATCGTTTCTGGATTTTTAACAGCTTTCCACCATTTCTCAATAATAGAATTTAAGGAATCATTGGATTCTATAGAAATGGGGGGTTTAAGGTGGGTCTATATATTAGAAGATAAATATAAATTACTTTTTGTCGCAGCTGACACAAAACATATAAAAACTGAACTTTTGTTAGGTAGATTAAATGTTATTAAAAATGCGTTTGTAAAACAATTTGATCCTGTTTGGGAGAAAAAAGGGCATAATTGGGATGGAGATATCAATATTTTTCTGCCGTTTCTTAATGAAATTGAAGATTATTATGACCAATGGGGAGAAGTGGAAAATTTAGCACAAGTAGCTGACTTTTTTGATTTTTTAGGTATTTTTCAAAAAATTTTAATAATGCTGAGAAATGTTGTAGAAAATAAAATGTATACCAAATCAAAAAATTTAATTCTAGAAAAAATTGAAAACTTTTGTATTAATTTCAAAAACCACAAAGATTTTCAAAATAAACCGGAGTTAAAGAACATTTCTTTTAGTAAAGAATCATGGTTTAACATTAAAGACATTAATTTAATTAAAAGTGATACTGTTATGGTTATTAAAAATCTAAAAATGATACTTACTCAAATTGTAAATATTTTAAGGGAAGTAAAAGGAAACAACTCGTGTTTTAAATATTTTAGCGAGGAAAATATTTATGCTTATCTTTATAACAATATGAAACTCTTAAAAGATTTGAATTTAGATACGTATCTGTTAGGAACTTTTCTTTTATTATAGAGATAATAATAGCTTTTATAAAGATTCAGATCTTCTTTTTTAACTTTAAAATTGTGCCAAAGTTCAAATTAATAAAGGAGGCTCCTGCCAACGAGCCTCAATGCGAGGCATAAACTTTCAAAAGGCAGAGTAGGTAATTCTTATGTGTAATTTCTTACACAACCAAAAGACAAAAATCCAGGGAATTGACAGGAGCCATTGTTAGTAATTTATAACTTATCATGAAAATTTATGACTATATCATATAGATTTGTTAAGTAATATAAAAATTTTAGCTCTATAGATATTACCTAATTTTTAATAAAGAGATTTTGAAAATTTAATAAAAAAAAATCAAATTCAATAACTTTCACCTTATATTAGTTATGGTTTTAATTAAATAGAAAGGTTCCTATATAACTCTATCACAAAATTTTGATGGTTTATGCAAAAAATTGCAAAAGAAACGATAATATCTTCATCCGATGATCAAATTTATGTAGATGCAGGTGTTCTTAGAAATTTTATGGAAGATGTGTTCATTAATCTTAAAGTTCCAGCAGAGCATGCTAAAATTATAGTAGATGTACTTATTACATCAGATTTAAGAGGGATTGACTCCCATGGAATCCAGAGATGCAAGATGTACTACGATCGAATACGAGAGGGAATTTATAATCCTAAAACAGAGATTGAAATTGTTAGCGACAACAAATCTTCTGTTGTTATTGATGGAAAATGTGGTATGGGACATGTAATTGCCTTTAAAGCCATGAAAATGGCTATTGAGAAAGCTAAAAAATACGGCCTTGGAGCTGTAGCAGTTCGTAATAGTACTCATTTTGGGATTGCCGGTTATTATTCACTTATGGCAATAAAAGAAGGAATGATAGGATTTATCACGACAAATACACGCCCTTCTGTACCGCCTACATTCGGGGTAGAACCTATGTTAGGAACAAATCCTTTAACATATGGTGCCCCTACTGATGAGAGTTTTCCATTTTTATTAGATTGTGCTACATCTATCATTCAAAGAGGTAAAGTAGAGGTCTATAATAGACTTCATAAACCACTCCCTAATGGAGTAATTGTGTCAAATAATGGTAATTCAAAAACGGATGCTAGTGTAGTATTAGACAAGTTAGGTAACCGTTCTGCAGCATTATTGCCATTAGGAGGCGAAGGTGAAGATACTTCAGGCCATAAAGGATACGGATATGCTACTTTTGCTGAGATCTTATCTTCAGCATTACAAGATGGAGTATATCTAAAAGATACAGCGGGGGTTATAGAAAATGGTCAAAAACGACTAAAAGTAGGCCATTTCTTTTTAGTTATTAATATCCAAAATTTCATTCCAATTGAAAAATTCAAACATAATACTGGTAGTATCATGAGAGAATTAAGAAGTTCTAAGAGGGCACCAGGGAAAGAAAGAATTTATACAGCAGGGGAAAAAGAATACTATACTGAAACAGAAAGAAGAAAAAGTGGTATTCCAATAAATAAAAGCTTACAGAAAGATATTAAAATTATGCAAAAAGAACTTGAATTAGATAGTTATAACTTTCCTTTTTAGATTACTCTTTTTCTCAAAAGATAATCCCTTTCTTTTGATCTTCAATTGGTTCAGAATGAAGAAAAATAGTGTCTAAATTATCAATCCCTAGTTTTTCTCTAATACTGGTTTCCAATTCAGAAACATATTCATGGGTTTGTGAAATATTTAATAACCCCTCAAAAAATACATGGAGTTCTAAAACACAATAATCCATTGTTGCCCAAAATTCTAATCCATGATATCCCTTAACTTGGGAATGAGCTCTTAGCACTTCTTCTACATTTTCAGTTATTTGTTGTATCATTTCTGGTCCAACATCAGCACATGTGATTTGATCTGATATTAAAGTTTCGTTGTGAGTTTGACCTTCGATATGTGTTATGACTCGAGAAATTAGAGGAGCTTGTTTCTTTATCTCATCCTCGAAAAGAGAGGATAGCTTATGAGCTTCTGTAAGTGAGAGTGCTTCATCAACTCTTATAACTAAAGAAATGAAGTACTCATCTTTAATTCTAAATACATTGAGATCTTTAACGATTTCGATTTTTGGGTATTCAGATTTCATGGAAAAAATTAAATTTATTAGACTCTCACCAATAGATTTTTCGCTGGCTATAGGATTCATTTCAATAATACATTCAACTTCGTATAAGGGAAATATCTTCTCACTCATATTTCTTATGGATTTGATGATTTCGTTCGCATGTACAATGGAAATATGATCTTCAACTGATAAATGAACTTCTAGAAATAATGTTTTACCGCTTGTTCGGATTTTTATATCATGAGCACCGATAACATGTTCTAATCGGAAAATTTTTTGTCTTAAATCTTCTATGATTATTAAATTTACAGGATTCGTGTCTGTAAGTTCTTTTATTCCATCTCTTGCCAATTTCCCTGCCCCACTAATTATCCACACGGATAAAACAATACTTAAGATTGGATCAATAAAAAAAATATTAAAATATGCTAAAATAAAACTGAAAAATACCAAGATAGCCCGCATTGAATCTTGAAATAAATTAAGCCCTTGTATTTTCAAAGTTAAACTTTTACTGCGTTTACCTTGATAAATAAGGATCCTAGAGAAGAATAAATTTATAGAAAAAGAGATAATTAAAATAATAAGTCCAATTCCAGGTTGAGTAATTAGAAACCTTTGCTGAATAATAAATTGAATTGCATTATAAATTAACAAAATATATATATTCATTAAGATAATTCCTTGAATCAGGGCTCCTATAGAATCTGTCTTCGTATGACCATACATATGTTCATAATCCGCAGGTTTTTCGCTATGATATATAGTATATAAAGAAATAGAGACAAATAATACATCAGTAAGAGTATCTACAGTCTCAGAGAGGAAACTTAAACTTCCTGTAATTAAGACACCAATTAC